>JAZKZQ010000071.1:0-6809 GCA_045612745.1 Cellulosilyticum sp.
AGAAAAATGTGTTAAGCTAAATTTCTTTAGCTTAACACATAAAAGAGAGCGGCATCATAATCATTAATTCATTTATGCAGGTCTAACTGTTTTTATTTCTCCAAGTGTAATGGTACCGTCCAGTGCTACAAAAATACTTACCGTTACAATATCTACAAAGCAAGTTGGACCAGGAATAACTTGTTTAGCAACAAATAAATAGTTTGTTCCTGCTACAATTTGTGTAGAAACATATAATGGTGCATAGCAAGCCCCCATAAGATGCTTAATAGCTGCTTCAAATATTTCTATTTCTTCGCGGTTAGGTTTCATAAATGAACTCCAACCACCTGGTGTTGTACCTGTACATTCATGTTCCTCTGTTTGGCAGTGTACTGGATATTGACATTCGCAATTTCCCCATACTACTTGCTGTGGTGCACACATTGTTTGTTGTGCCCACCCTGATTGTGTTTCTACATTTCTACAAGAACATGACATATGAATTGCCCCCTTTAATAGTTAAGAAATGCCCTCTCCACTTATAAGATATGACAAGCCTCCTTAAATGGTACCACTCTAATTATATTTATATTTTTTATATTTGTTTTATAGCAAAATACCAATTAATATGATGGCTGTAATAAGCTGTAATAAACCTATAAATAAAGCATATAGCGAAACAGCTTTGCCTTGTTGTAATAACTGCTTAATATTCACTTTAAGACCAATAGCTGCTAGGGCAATAATCTCAAATTTATTACTGAGGAATTTAAAAATTTCAGAAATACTATTTGGCAATAAATGTAGCGTATATAAAATACAAGTGATAAAGAAACCAATAACATACCATGGTACCTTCACTTTTCTTTTTGCAATATCATGTCCTTCCTCTTCTACAATTTCATGATTTGATTTATTCTTTAAATGTCCAAAGACAAGCACAACAACTACTAATAAAATAACACGTACTATTTTAAAGATAGTTGCTAAGGCTTTTACTTCCTCATTTACCATAGCTCCACTGGCAACCACTTGTCCTACTGATTGTAGTATTCCTCCTGTCATAGCTGATGTTCGAAGCGTTTCATGATGATATAGATATTTTGTAAGCACTGGGATAATAAACATTAAGAAAATTCCTGTCACATTAACAATTGTAATAGCAATTCCCTTTTCCTTATCCTCTGCATCTATAACTGGTGCTGTTGCTGCAATTGCAGAGGAGCCACATACCGCATTACCACTGGCCATTAAAAATCTAAAATTTTGGCCAAACCCAAGTTTCTTACCAATATAAAGGGTACCTATAATTGTCACTGTCATTTGTATCACAACAAATAAAATACCACCTATACCCAAGTCCATTAACGTAGAAATACTAATTGTACCACCTAAACACACAATAGAATAAGATAGCAAATCTGATTCTGCAAATTTATATCCTTTTTGAAATACCTTTTGTTTGAAAAATAAATTTCCTACTAGCATTCCTAAGAAAATTGCAATTGTTGCTGCACCTACTTTTGGTATAAAGTGAGCAAGGCCCATACTAATAAGTGCGACAACAGCGGCAATGAATAAACCTGGTATAATCTCTTTAACTTTTCTGATCATCCTTGATGTCCTCCTGCTTCTACCTCTTTTCGATAAAATTATTATAATAAGGACATAATAATAAGTAAAATATATATCTATGATACCAACCATTAGAAAAACTAATGATTATAATTTTAGGAGGCACTTATTGTGTTCGAAGAGCTTAAAACATTTATTGCCGTTGTTCATTATCAAAATTTCACCAAAGCCGCTGAAGCTTTACATCTCTCTCAGCCCAGTGTGAGTGCACATATCAAACATCTTGAACAGCGTTTTAATACGCTATTAATTCAGCGTTCCATTAAGCAAAAAAATATCGTCATCACCCAAAGCGGTTACAAACTCTTTCAATTTGCAAAAGAAATCTTGCATCTTGTAGAATATGCTTATGAAGCCGTTCCTGCTTTAGATGATGACGTTTATGGTACACTCAAAATTGGTGCTAGCTTAACAATTGGTGAATATTTGCTACCTAACTTCTTAGCTACTTTTGTTAAGAAATATCCTAAACTTAATATTGAGCTTTATATTAATAATAGTGCCAATATCTGCAGTAAAGTTAGTGAACTTTCCTTAGATATTGGCTTTATAGAAGGGATGATTACCACTTCTCAATTCTTTCAAAATTACTTTTTCAAAGATTATCTTGTACTAGCTGTTCCTTATCATCCAGATCTTAATGCCCAAACACTTACCCTTTCCTATTTACAACACCGAAAATGGGTTGTACGTGAAAATGGTTCTGGCACACGTAGTTATTTAGACCGTTTTTTTAACCAATATGCACTTATTCCTGAAAGCATTATGGTGGTAGGTAGCAATTATGCTATTAAAGAAGCTGTTAAAAATAACTTAGGCATTACCCTAATCTCTCACCTAGTGACACAGCCTGCTATATCTCATAAAGAACTTAGCATCCTCTATTTAGATGAAAACTTCTCTAGAAACTTTTCATATATTATGCCTTCTTATATGCCTTCTACTAAACTGATAGATTTACTTGTTAAGGAACTTACAAGTTATTGCCAAAACTTAAACTTCGTACCAGATAAAAGCACCATATTTAGACCTTAATTCATTATATACCTGAAATATAAAGCTCATCCTCTTCATAATCATAAGAGCCAATTTGGTTATTACCACTGTACACATACACTTGTATATCTTCATAATCTGTCTCGCGATAAATACGTTTTGCAAAGTCTTTTAAATAATATTTTAAATCGCTATCATTATCATAACCTTTATTTAAATTAATAGCTTTCTTCATTTCTTCTGTTAAATCTAAATATACCTCAAGCTTAATGCGTTCTCTATCCTCATTAACATCTGCTTTTTTCTCAGTGATAGTAACATTACCACTATAATCATCAATAGTAATAGTACTGAGGCCACTTAAAAGTCTTACTATTTTTGACGCTGTTACTTCCTCATTATCGTAGTCATCATAATCATCATTTGTACCACAAGTTAATTTGTCTTTCTTTGAATAATCAAAGTAGTATTTTGTTGAATTACTATCTGTGTATTTAATAGTTCCTTCTATAGCAATGTCATCATGACGGTCTCTTGCAGCTTCACAAACATCTTCCACGAAATTTTTTAGCTCTCTATTAGTAAGATGATTAAATTCACGATTCTCTGAGCTTGTATCATATGTAATATTTATTCTTAACTTGCTAGAAGAAAGTTTTACTGTAAAATCAAAATCGATATCATCAAAATGATCTCCAAACTCTTTTTCTAGCGCCTTAGCTGTTTCGGTTAATTCTGTTCCTAAAATATCTGTTCCTTGTGTTGCCGATGGTGTACCTGTTGTTGTTGTCTTTGTAGAAGTTGTACTGGTTGAACCTTTTAGGGCTTCTAATTCTTTTTTTAATGATGCAATTTCATAATCTTTAGCTTGAATCTCCATTTGTGCACTTAAGTTTGAGTTACTTGAACCATTAACAACTAATGTGTTGGCATTCGCATTCCAGCTTACATCTAAGCCTACTGCATTACTAAAGCTTCTTGCAGGTACATAAGATTTACCATCAATAATGATAATCCCATTATCTAAATACTTTTGAACACCATTATAAAAAAGTACTGGCTTATAATACTCTACCTTTTTATTATAGGTTGCTGCCTGAGTTGGCACACTGCATAGTAATGTACATAGTAAAACTTGAATTACACCTGTTTTTCTCCTCATTTGCCTCTCTCCTTTATATATCAATAACGAAATATTCTAAATAATTATAACATATATAAGGTACAATATTCAATATTATTGCATGTGTCTTCACTTTATGTCATCACATCCTTTCTGTATCGATCCATTTTCTTATATGAACCTATTCTTTTCTTCTTAACTGATTTAGTTTTTTTAAAAGTACATACACCAATTTTCTTCCTTTAACATACACTGATAATGAGCCCTTTCTTATGGAGGTATGTCTATGCTACCTTTATTCTGTTTTTCTTATTTTAGTAGCATTACTTCCTTTCCTCAACCGCTCACTGCCGAAGAGGAGAAATATTACTTAGAGCTTTATCAGCAGGGCAATGAAAATGCTAAAAATATTCTAATTGAACACAATTTAAGACTTGTAGCACATATCGTAAAAAAATACAACAACATAAACAACGAAATGGATGATTTAATTTCTATTGGAACAATTGGCCTTATTAAAGGAATCACTTCTTTTGATGCAACAAAATGTACCCGTCTTGCCACATATGCTGCTCGGTGCATTGATAATGCTATACTCACGCTACGGAAACATTTCAATACGAAGAAAAAGTGGACTGGCTAAAAGTAAATTCAGACCTCACCACCATTGGCGGCAAGCTCCGCTACTATCGTAAAAACAAAAAAATGACACAACAAGATCTGGCACTAGCTGCTGGACTTGAAGTGTCTACTATTAAGAGGTTAGAAAATAATAAATCAAGGCCTGAGCTAGCGACTTGTAAGATACTAGCCCAAGCCTTAGGTATTATGCCAGAAATGATTTATGATGAGTATTTGAGGTTTATAGATAGTGATTATGCTAGTTATATTAAAGATTATCGTAAACAACATAACATTACGCAATATCAGCTTAGTAAGTTACTAGATGTTACTCCTAAAACTATTGCACACTGGGAACAAAATAAAGCTTTTCCTAGTATAAAACATTATAGTATTTTTATACAGTTAACTAATTCATGGCCACTGCCTTGGTAAGGCGGTGATTGACGTTTCAAGTCCGCTCGGGAGCTTTAATAATATCAGTAGTTTCAAGGGTTTAGATCATACTCTTGTCTAAACCTTTTTTCATTATTTTCACCTCTTAACATCATTCTATAAGGTTCTTGATGTCATTGTGATGTCAGATATCACTTATGTTTATTCCAAAATTATATAACCAAAAAGGTTGTAACTTCATAACGAGGTTATAGCCTTTTTTACATTATATATGATACGTTTTATTCTAAGGTAGTTGCTACTTCTTCAATAGCCTCACTAACTTCATCTACAGCTAATTCTTCTTTAAATATGTCTTCTAATAATGTCTTTAATTTCGTACTCGTAATACTCCCCCAATCTTTTCCCCAATTAGCATTTATAAACTCATATGCTTTAAATGGTTTATCACTACTTGGGGCCGAATAACCTAATACATCTTCTATACAATTTTCTACAACATGTAATCTGCTAGAATCTCCCACTACTTCTTCAATAGGTTTATTAAACTTTTCTGCTCCAGCCACCCCTTGATCTTTATCATGTATTACCACTGGTTGAATTCCTACTGCCTTTAAGTATGATACTAAAGATATTATAATAGCTTTTCCTCTAGCTTTGACAATTTGCCACTTGCTCAAAACATTTTTTCTTTGCTTTTCAGACAATCTATCAATTGCTTCAGCTAATACTACAGCTTCTGTATCACCTTCTACGATTAACACCTTTTGAGCAAAAAATATTTTACTTATTTCATCATCTATTTTAACTAACATTTTGACGTATTTTCTTTCATCTTCCTGAATTTCTTCAAATGCTTTACTTATATTAAATGGATTGGATTTTATACCTACCATTTTTCTTTCTCCTATGACTTCTTCACTTAGGCTATTCAATATTTGGTGTGGCCTTTTACTTAAATCGATAATATATGGTGAATGTGTTGTACAAACAATTTGGCTCGTACTTGTTGAAGCTAATTTATATATAGTGTCTTTCATTTGAGCTGCAGCATTAGGATGAAGATATATTTCAGGCTCTTCAAATCCAATTATTGTCGGTCTTACATATTCCCCTTTGGCAACCTTTTTTAAATCATTCTCACTCTTATATCTCAAAAGAGCAAACACACTAGCTCTTATCATCCCCGTTCCCTGCAAACTGACATCTGTTTCAATATTACTAGACATTGAAATGTTAAAAATTGGCTGTATTACTTTATCAGCTTCACTTAATGAAGCAGTTGCATTAATTGCTGCATTAGGGAAAACATCTTTCAAAACACCATTCAATTCGCTCATCATTTTTCCTAATTCACTTTCTTCATCTGTTGGATTCAATTCATGAGCTAGTAACTCTAAATACTCTTGAGCTTTTTTATAATTATCTGATTCCTCTCTTACATCCTTAAATATCTCTTCTAATGTTTTTATTAAAGTACCACTTTTTCCATCTAGTTCACTTGCTTTATCTTGTGCCGGAATTAATAAGAATTTGGGTAACTTGCTAAGTACATTATTGGCGATTCCCCCTGGATTCTCTATCCAATCCTGACTATTCTCATCTATGTCGTATATATCATCTAACATAATATAGCTCTTTTTATCTGTAGCTGATAACTTCTTATCTCTTTTTGTATCTTTGAAAACTCTCACAATCTCTTCTTCTGTAATTCCTGCTTCAATTAAATCATTTAATGTATTACACTCCGCATATTCTTCCTTTATATTTCTTGCATATTCTAACATTTCTATCTTACAGTTTTGCCCTACTTTAAATGTTTTTTTATAGTATATTTTGTACCCTATTTCACCATCTTTTTTGGTATATTTTAGTACTCGACCTTTAAACCCTCTCCAAGATAATGCCTCTTGTGGCACATCAATAAATTCACCTGTAATAACAATCTCTTCAGCTATCCTCTCTGTATCCCCGTCTTCATTTTTTACTGAATAAAACTCACCTTCACCTATTGTTTTACTTTCTAATAAATGCTTTATAGCTGCTAATACTGAAC
>JAZKZQ010000072.1:0-5906 GCA_045612745.1 Cellulosilyticum sp.
GGGGATTGCTTTTTTAGTTTTCCCAATTATTATTTTTTTATTTTATTTAAAGCTTCATAAAGTTTATGAACAGGAAGTCCCATGACATTATAGTAATCTCCATTAATATGCGAAATATATAAAGCACCTTTACCTTGAATACCATAACTACCTGCCTTATCCATAGGCTCCCTAGTGGTCACATAAGCCTCAATTTCCTCATCACTTAAGTTTTTCATAGTTACATACGTGGTTTCCACAAAAGTTTGATCAACACCCTTATTCTTTTGGATAATGGCTACACCAGTACATACTTCATGCGTTTTACCCGAAAGTTTTCTAAGCATTTCCTTAGCTTCGGCTTCACTTTTTGGTTTACCCATAATATGTCCTTCAAGACAAACCACTGTATCCGCTCCAATTACAATTTCCTGTTTATAATCCTCTGCTACTGCCATGGCTTTTTGTCTGGCTAGGTCTTGTACATTTTTTTGAGGGGATGCCTTTTGGTCAATGACCTCTACTATCTCTTTTACGATAATTTGAATATCACTTGTTATCAAATTAATTAATTCATGTCTCCTTGGAGACCCAGATGCTAAAATCATTTTTTACTCCTTTATATTTTACGATAAATAAATACACCACCTAATAAACCTAAAATAGATGCAATACTTATATTAAACTTAATCTGTAAAGAAAACCATATCACACCTAGATTCACTTGTATAGGGCTATCTAAGCCAAATTGTCTAGCGTAATTCATCCAAGCTAAAAATTGCACCTCCTTACAAAGCTCACCAATAAAATACCCTACAGTAAGACCTGATAATAAACACAAAATCATTACACCAGTTCGTTCTATTGTTCTACTACCCCCCATAATCCTTACTCCCTCTTCCTGTTATGTACCTTTTATTAATTTTTCCAAATTTAAGTATACTATATTTTTTCTATCCGTCATAGTCTTTTCTCTTCTACCTTCACTTTTAGGAAATATAGATAAATCAAGAAAATAAGTTCAGATATTACCTAAAAATTAATGAGGGTATTGCAAAATAATAAACTATTTTGTAATACCCTCATCTTTTAGCTTTCTTAAAACAGCAATCTTAGAGAACCGTCCCCATTATAAAGATACTGGGGTATCTTGCAGAATATGGTGTTTAATTGTTTTTTCCTCAAATGACTCTTCTAATAAATTAGAAATTGCTCCTGTTGGACATTTTGTCATACATTTGCCACAACCTATGCATTTTTCCTGGTCAATGATAGCAAAATTATCGACTACTGTAATGGCACCATGTTCACATTGTTTTACACAAAGTCCACATCCAATACACCCTACACTACATCCATCTTTTACTGCTTTTCCCTTATCTTTAGAAACACAATTCACATGATAACTTGTAGATATTGGTATAACATGAATTACTTGTCTTGGACAAACATTTTGACAAGCACCACACCCTACACAGACTTCTTTATTAATAACAGGTAAACCATTTTCCATGTCAATGGCACCAAATTGACATGCTGCTGCACATGTACCAAAGCCTAGACACCCATAAGCACAAACTTTAGGACCACCGCCTACTAAGTTGGCATCTGTACAACTTTTAATACCTGCATATTCAAACTTCGCCTTGGCATTATCATGATTTCCTCTACATCTTACTACAGCTACTTTTTTCTCACCCATTTCAGCTACTACACCCATAACCTGACCAATAGCTGCTACTTGTTCACTATTACAAACCGGACAACCATTTACCTTACTTTCCCCATTAACAATTGCTTGCGCCAATGCATCACACCCTGCAAAGCCACAACCACCACAATTTGCACCTGGTAAACATTCTCTTACAGCTTCCACACGTTCATCTATGGGTACTGAAAATTTCTTAGCAGCAATACCTAGTACAATTCCAAATAGAAGTCCTATTCCCCCAATAAAAAGTACAGGGGTTAAAATTCCTTGTAACATCTTGCCCCCTCCTTATTTAATTAAATTTGAAAAACCTGCAAAAGCAATAGCCATAAATCCTGCAGTAATAAGTGCAATTGGTAAACCTTTAAAACTTTCTAGCACATCATTATCTTCAATGCGTTCACGAATACCTGCCATAAGTACCATAACCAGTGTAAAACCTACAGCACCACTTACCCCGTTCACAACAGATTCAATAAGTGAATAGTTATTTTGCATATTTAAGATAGATACCCCAAGTACAGCACAGTTTGTTGTAATTAAAGGTAAATATACCCCTAACGCACTATAAAGAGATGGACTCATTTTTTGAATGACCATCTCTACAAATTGTACAAGAGATGCAATTACTAAAATAAATGCTACTGTATATAAATATTCTAACTCAAAAGGTACCAATATAAATTTATAAACTAAATAAGTAAACATAGAGGCAAGGCTCATAACAAAAGTAACGGCAGCCCCCATTCCAATGGCTGTATCTACTTTTTTCGATACACCAAGGAAGGCACAAATTCCTAAAAACTTAGAAAGTACAAAGTTATTAACAAGTGCCCCACCAATAAACAGTAATAACAAGTTCATTTTTATCCCTCCTAATGTTTTTTAGCCCTGATTGTATTTAAAATTGCCATTAAAATTGCTAAAGTAAAAAATGCTCCTGGCGCTAAAATCATAATAATAGCTGGTGTGTAAGATACTGGCATCACGCGCATACCAAAGAGTTCACCCACACCTAATACTTCTCTAATAATCCCAATTACAGTAAGAGAAGTTGTAAAACCAAGCCCCATACCAAGTCCGTCAAACATAGAGGCAATAGGACCATGCTTGAAAGCATAAGCTTCTGCACGTCCTAAGATGATACAGTTTACAACAATAAGTGGGATAAATAAACCTAGCGTATTATATAAATCTAGCATGTAGGCTTTAAGTAATAACTCGATCATTGTAACAAAGCTGGCAATAATAACTACAAAGGCTGGAATTCTAATCTTAGATGGAATCACTTTTCTTACTAATGAAATAGCTAAATTCGAACACATTAGTACAGCTGTTGTAGTAAGTCCCATAGCAAATCCATTACTGGCACTAGTCGTAACTGCTAAAGTTGGACACATACCTAAAACCTGTACAAATGTAGGGTTGTCTGTAATAATCCCTGCCTTTAACCTTTCTAGTAGCTTGTTCATTATAAATCCCCCCATTCCGTGCTATGCTCATTGATATATGTACCTGCTGTATTTACTGCTTCTGTTATGGCACTAGATGTAATAGTTGCACCAGTAATAGCCTGAATTTCATCCTCCGCAGGTGCTACTTTTGTTACCCTAAGTGGTGCCTTTTTAGTTTTAAACTGATCGGCAAAAAACGGTTTATCTGCATTAGCGCCAAAACCTGGTGTTTCTGAATGACTCAAAATCTTAATCCCTTGTACTATCCCTTCTAAATCAAAAGCTACTAAAAGTTCAATTGTACCACCATACCCTGTTGGTGTCATTTTTGCTACATAACCTACCTGCGAACTACCAGACTTGGCTACGAATAAAGTAGCTAATTCACCTTCTCTGGCATTTTCTACCTCTACAAAGTTATCTGCATTTGTTAAAAGCGTCTCCATAGCTGCCATTTGTGTTTTAACATTATTTTCTTCAATAATAGGCTTTGTAATCTGATATACACCACCTAGAAGTCCTGTACAAATACCTGTTATAAGGAAAAGAATAATGCCTAGTTTAAAAATATCTTTCATACTACTTTCCCTCCCCCAAAACGTTTTTGTTTCACATAACGGTCAATAAGAGGTACTGTTAGGTTCATTAATAAAATACTATAACTTACCCCTTCTGGGTAACCACCCCATAAACGAATAACACCCGTAATAATACCCGCACCTACTGCAAATATAATTTGACCTGTCACTGTCATCGGGGTTGTCGTATAATCTGTGGCCATAAAGAATGCCCCTAGCATAGACCCGCCTAAAAATAATGACATAAAGCTCATTTGAATACCTAAATCACCAAAAATAAGTGTCATTAAAAAAATTGTCCCTAAGTAAACCACTGGAATGTGCCATTTAATTACACGACATAGGATTAAGTATATTCCTCCAATTAAAAGTGCTAGGGCTGAAGCTTCACCAATACATCCACCAATATTACCTATAAAAGCATCTAATAAACTTGGCATTTGGTCATATAAGCCATTTTTCATAAGTTCAAGCGGTGTTGCACCTGTTACAGCATCTGCCACAAACTTCCCTGGAATTGGCTCTGTAAAAGTACGCATCGCTGTAGGATAGGCTGCAAGTAATGCAGCACGTCCTGCAAGTGCAGGGTTAATAAAGTTTTGGCCAAGTCCACCAAAAACTTGTTTTGCCAAAATAATAGCTATAAATGCTCCTACAATTACAACAAAACCAGGTACACCTACTGGCACATTAAATGCAAGTAAAATCCCTGTAACCACAGCACTTAAATCACCGATTGTATTTGTTTTTTTGAAAATCTTTTCCCATCCCCATTCAAATACAACACAACTTACAACACTAAGAGCCGTTACAAAAAGTGCACGAATGCCATAAAAATAAATTCCTGCAACAAGTGCTGGCATTAAAGCAATAATTACATCTAACATAACACTCTTTGTTGTATGTTTGGCTTTAATATGAGGTGAGGAGGATACAGTTAATATCTTTTCCATAGTTCATTCTCCTTTTTATTTTTTAGCACGCACGGCTGCTTTAGCTGTACGCATACTTTGCACAAGATCACGTTTTGCTGGACATGTATAAGCACAACAACCACACTCAATACAATCCATACCATTATTTTCTACAAAGGTTTCATAACGTCCATTGATTGCAGCACGATGTAGTATATTGGGCACTAATAACATTGGACAGACATCTATACATTTACCACAGCGCATGCAAGCAGTTGCTGCTTGTTTTTCCATTTCTGCTGCTGTAAAGCATAAAATTGCAGAGGTCCCTTTCACAACAGGTACATCGATATCACTTATAGCAGTCCCCATCATTGGGCCACCCGCTATAATTTTTACAGTATTCACCTCATCCCAACCTGCTTTTTCAAGAAGCTGGCGGTATGAGCACCCAATTTTTACTTCTAAATTACAAGGATTCTTCACTCCACTACCTGATACTGTTACAATACGTCTCATAACAGGACGACCTTTAACAACAGCACGGTAAATAGCTACGATTGAGTCAATATTATGTACTATACATCCTACCTCAATTGGTAATTTACCACTTGGTACCTCTCGCCTGGTAGTAGCATAAATCAAATGTTTTTCAGAACCCTGAGGATATTTTGTATGTAAAACTACTACCTCCATACGATTTTCCTGTGCTGTTAAATCTTTTAACTTTTCTACTGCATCCATTTTATTATCTTCTATACCAATAACTGCTTTTGCTTCTTTAAACACACTTAAAAGTACTTTAAGACCAGAAATAATTTCTTCGCCGCTTTCTAGCATTACACGATGGTCGGATGTTAAATAAGGTTCACATTCTGCCCCATTGATAATAATATATTCTACCTTTTTATCTTGTGGTACTGAAAGCTTAACATGTGCGGGGAAAGTTGCCCCTCCCATCCCTACAACGCCAGCTTCTTTAACTAAATTTATTAGCTCTTCTTGTGTCAATTTTTCATAATCTGGTCTTGCTTTTGCATCCATCTCTTTTAACTCTTCAAAATTACCATCTTGTGTGATAACCACACACATATCTTTTGTTCCTCGATAGGTCATACGTTCTTCTACAGTCTTTACTACCCCCGATACACTACTATGCACAGGTGCAGATACAAAACCATTCGCTTCTCCTATTTTCTGTCCCACTAATACACGATCCCCTTTTTTAACAATAGGTTTGGCTGGTGTACCAATATGCTGAGACATAGGG
>JAZKZQ010000073.1:0-5259 GCA_045612745.1 Cellulosilyticum sp.
AGTTAATAGAAGCATTACAAGCAGGGAAAAAAGAAGTAGCTGCAAAAGAAGCAACTTCAAATGTAGAGAAACGTGTCCTTATTATTGGTGAACAAATTTTATCAAATAGTCTTAGAGATTACTTAAGAGATGCGTATCAAATTCAAAATGTAGATGTAGCAACATTCTTTGGACTAGATAAGCAGCTTGCACGCCAAAACGATATGGCCATTGAAAGTGAGTTAAACCTTATTAGAATTTTAAAAGCAGATGATTATGACATGATTATTGGTGATCCATTATTTAAACAGCTTATGCCAAGTTATAGTAAGGCAGAGTTTATTGAATTACCTCATGTAGCTGTATCAAGTAGATTATACTGGCATAATAGCCCAAGAATTATGGGTGAGCGTATAGATGAAGTAATGAAGAAAAGTTCGTTAACAAAGTAATTTGAGAAAAAATTAGACGGGATTACTAAAATGTATCTCGTCTAAAAATAGAAATGAGGAGAATTTATGCATTTATTAAAGAGACTAGGAATAACCCTATTAGCAGCAGGTATGGTTGTGAGTGTAGTAGGATGTGGTGTGGCAGATACTACAGGGAAAGCTGAATCACTAGAAGTAGAAGTAGTGTCAACAGAAGGTGCAGATGCTACAACTGAAGGAACTAGAACAATCGTTGACCAAGTTGGAAATGAAGTAGTATTACCTGAAAAAATTGAAAGAGTTGTTATTACTTCTTTATGGCCATTACCATCTGTTTATACGCTATTTAAGGGTTCAGCAGAAGGGTTAGTTGGTATGCATCCAGCAGCAAAATCAGCAGCAGAAGGTTCAATGCTTGGCAAAGTAGCAGATTTATCTGGTGTAGAAACAGGCTTTATTCAAGATGGACAAATTAATGCAGAGGAATTGATGAAGTTAAATCCAGATGTTGTATTCTACCTAGGAACGAATACAGAAGAATATGAAATCTTAAAGAAAGCAGGTATTCCAGCAGTTGGCTTTATAGCAAATCCAACTGGTGATGGGAATGCAATTGAATCTGTTTCTTCTTGGATGGAATTATTAGGTGAGATTTTCCAAAAAGAAGATCGTGCAGAAGAAATTAAAGCAATGGGATATGAAACACTTGAAGAAGTTGAGGCAAGGGTTGGAGATATTTTGGAAGAAGAGAAAGAACGTGTACTTATTATCTATCGTTATAGTGATGAAGAATTAACTGTTGCAGGAGATGGTCATTTTGGAGACTTCTGGATTGAAACGACAGGTGGTATTAATGTAGCTGATGAGATTAAAGGAACAGCTGCTGTAAATATGGAACAGATATATACATGGAACCCTGATAAAATCTTCATTACAAACTTCTCAAGTAGAATGCCAGAGGACTTAATTGATAACACAATTAATCATGCAGATTGGGATAGTATAAAAGCTGTTCAAGATGGAGAAGTTTACAAAGTGCCATTAGGTATGTATAGATGGTATCCACCTTCATCAGATACACCACTTATGTTAGAGTGGTTTGCAAAACAAATGTATCCAGAGAAGTTTGAAGACGTGGATATGGCAGCAGAAGTGAAAGAATATTATAGTGAGTTCTATGGTATTAAACTCACAGATGAAGAGGTGACTTCTATCTTTAATCCAACACGTGAAGCTGCTAATGGAGTATAAAAATGGTAGAGAAGCTTAGATTATCTTCTAAATTTAAAGTGGCATTATTGATAGTTTTACCGATTTTAATTGGATTTTTTGCTTTATGCATCGGGCGATATATGATTAGTCCAAAAGAGGTTGTTGATGTATTACTTCAGCAAATCTTTGGGATGAATCAAGAAATCCCAGCTGTTCATTTATCAGTTGTATGGAATGTACGTTTACCTAGAATTTTATTAGCTTTACTCATAGGAATGGGTCTGGCTGTATCTGGGGCTGCTTTCCAGAGTTTATTTAGCAATCCACTAGCCACACCTGATACATTAGGTGTAGCTAATGGTGCTGCCTTTGGGGCGGCACTAGGTATTTTGCTATTTGATAACGCTGTAATAGTGCAAATGCTATCAGTTGTATTTGGCATTGTAGCTGTAGCATTGACTTATTCAATTAGTAAAGTCAAAGGAAAGTCAACTATTTTAATGGTAGTTCTTGGTGGTATGGTAACTTCAGCATTTTTCCAAGCCTTAATATCACTTATTAAATATGTAGCCGATCCAGAAACTAAGTTACCAGCAATTACGTATTGGTTAATGGGAAGTATGGCAAGTGTTTCTTATAAGACGTTATTAGGTGGGGCACCATTAATGATTATTGGTATTGTGATAATCTATTTATTACGTTGGCGTTTTAATATTCTTGCCCTTAGTGAAGATGAGGCACGTACTATGGGATACAACTTACAACATATGAGATGGTTGGTTATTTTGGCATCTACAGCCATTACAGCATCAGCCGTATCTATGTGTGGTCAAGTTGGTTGGGTTGGCCTGCTGATTCCTCATATTACAAGGATGTTAGTTGGTACGAATAATCAAAAAGTGATTCCTGTAAGTATTAGTTTAGGTGCGTGCTATATGGTTATTATTGATACAGTGGCAAGAAGTGCAAGTACAGCTGAAATTCCTATATCTATTTTAACAGCACTTATTGGTGCACCATTCTTTGGTTACCTACTTAGAAAAACAGGAGGTGGTTGGGCGTGATTTTTGAAGTAAAAGATGGTTCATATGGATTTGGAGAAGAAATCTTTTTCGAAAATCTTAATTTTACAATTGGTGATGGTGAGACACTGGCTATTTTAGGGCCTAATGGTATCGGAAAAACGACATTACTCAAATGTATGATGGGCCTTAAACCATGGATACAAGGGGAAAGTAGAATAGATGGAGAACCACTAAAAAAACTTTCTCAGAAAGAGATTTGGACAAATATTGGCTATGTGGCACAAGCTAAAAATGTGAGTTTTACTTATACAGCCAGAGAAATGGTTTTATTAGGGCGTTCAGCTCATTTAGGCATCTTTTCACAACCTAGTAAAGAGGACATTCAGATAGCAGAGGAAGCTATGGAAATGGTAGGGATTACACATTTGGCAGATAAACATTGTCATCAAATGAGTGGGGGGCAGCTTCAAATGGTGCTTATTGCAAGAGCATTAGCATCTAAGCCAAAAATGTTAATTATGGATGAGCCAGAGTCTAATCTTGATTTTAAAAACCAATTAATCATTTTAGATACCATTGAAAAACTAGCTAAAGAGCATCAAATCTCTTGCATTATTAATACGCATTATCCAGCCCATGCTTTACGTGTGGCACATAAATCCTTAATTTTATCTAAGAATAAGGAATGGTTCTGGGGAGAAAGTAAAGAGGTTATTAATGAAATTAATATGAAAAAAGCATTTGATGTAAAAGTAGCAATAGAGTCTATTGATATTAAACAAGAGAAATATACATATGTTGTGCCAATTAGCTTTGCAACATAATATATGAAAAGGGTGTGTTACAAAATATTTTATGATTTTGTCACATCCTTTTTTTAATTTTAATTCTTAAGAAATCGTAAGAATCTTGTGAGATGGTTTGTAAGATTTAAGAGATATACTAAATTTATACTAAATAAGGGAATCTCGTATATAATAAGTCTATAAAAATATACATAAAGGAGAAAGTACAAAATGGCTTATACGATATTAGTGTGTGATGATGACAAGACTATTGTAAATGGTATTACGCTTCACTTGCAAAAGGAAGGATATAAGGTAATCAAAGCTTATAATGGTTTAGAAGCACTAGAAATAGTAAAGAAAGAAGAAATACATCTTATTTTATTAGATGTAATGATGCCAAAGTTAGATGGCTTATCTACTACCTTACATATTAGACAAGAAAAAAATATTCCGATCATTATTTTATCTGCTAAAAGTGAGGATACAGATAAGATTGCTGGTCTTAACTTTGGTGCTGATGATTATCTTACAAAGCCTTTTAATACATTAGAGTTATTAGCTAGAGTAAAGTCTCACTTAAGACGATACACTGTACTTGGCAGTATGTTACCACAAGAAACTTTGCTATCAACAGGTGGACTGTGTGTGGATATCCATAAAAATACGGTGTGGTTAGATGGTGAGGTTGTGAAGTTGACACCAACGGAGTATAAGATTTTAGTGTATCTCATGCAAAATATGGGACAAATACTTTCTATCTCACAGATTTACGAAAATGTATGGCAAGAAGAGGCTTATGCAGCAGAAAATACAGTAGCTGTACATATTAGAAGACTTAGAGAAAAAATCGAGATTAACCCTAAAGAACCAAAATATATAAAGGTGGTGTGGGGTAGTGGTTACCTTGTGGAGAAAAATTAAGTATAGTTGTGTGACAAAGACTTTGGCATTTTTATTATTAAGTATATCTTTATTAATGGTATTTCATAGTAGTCTCATATTGGAGGAAGCAAGTTATCAACAACGGTATAATAATTGGGACATTCGAAATAAACTTATTAGTAAGGCGGGTTATGTAAGAGACTGGATTGTACGTTATGCAAATGCAGATATATTTGATGAGTCGAAGATTACACAGGAAGAAGTGGATAAGTATATTCAGAACTCAGAAGAATTACGTGAAACTCAGGAGCAGACACTAGGGGATAATAATCCAGAAGAAAAGGCAGACATAGAATTACGTGCAAAGAAGGGGATTTTAGCAGACCGCAAACAGTATCAGGCAAAAATAGAACAAGAACTAGATACGCCAAATGTAATTTATTTTGCTATGGATACCAATACGCATCAAGTCATTACTAATCTCAAGGCATATAGTGGCAAAAATCAAGATGAGATCATTAAAATGTTTACAAGTAAAACTTTTTATATAAAGGGAAATGGTGCCACATTAGCTATCTATGAAGATGGTTATATGAAAGAAAGTGGAGAGTTTAGAAACTACTATAGTGGCACACCTTTTATAGAGCAAAATGATTATGAAATTTATGTAGCCCTAGCAGATAAATTGGTGCCAGGAGATATGTTCTATATGCAGCAAGAGAAAGATATACGATTAGATAAATTAGAGAAAATAGCACTTCCTGAGGTAATAGTAGGTGTGATTTTAATACTTATTATTTTAAATTATGGATTGCAAGTTATAGGAAAAACACCTCAAAATATAGAGCAGATTACAATGAGAAAAATAGATAAAGTACCTTTTGAGATACAAGGTATATTAGTATGTATTTTAACACTAGTCTGGTTTAATTTAGTGAGTGG
>JAZKZQ010000074.1:0-17288 GCA_045612745.1 Cellulosilyticum sp.
CCCTCTGTATTTATTAATAAACAAACCAATAAATAGTATATATTATTTATTAACTTTTTCTATAATGTGCTTTGCACAAATATAGGCCGTTGAAAGGGCCGCTTGAATATTATAACCGCCAGTATCACCATCTACATCTAATACTTCTCCAATGAAATAAAGTCCCTTTTGTTTACGACTTTCCATAGTTGTAGGATTTACTTCTTTAAGTTTAACCCCACCTGTTGTTACCATGGCAATATGGAAACCACCTAATTCATGAATATGAAAAGGACATTTAGTAAGCATTTGTACAAGTTGCTCACGTTGCTTTTTATTAACCTGAGCACAAGACAGATGTTCATCTAAACCAATTGTTTCACAAAGAACTGAGTAAAGATTACGTGGCAACTTAAATTGTTTAAGAAAAGTAATAACTTCTTCTTTTCCACGATGTGCTAGTTGCTCCGCAAAATAATTTTTTACTACTTCATAGCTTTGAGGATATAAAAAGTTTACTGTTATCACATCTCCTGCATACATCCATCTTGAACTATTGATAATAGCTGGTCCTGAAAGTCCTTTATGAGTAAACAATAAGTCACCTACATAGCTTCTTATTTTCTTTTGTTCACGCCAAATGGTAATTTCTGCATCTTTTGTCGATAAACCAGAAAGTACTTTGTACTGCTTTTCAACAGTACGAATATCTGTAAGTGCTGGTCTTGGTGAAACAATAGTATGTCCTAACTTTTCTGCTAGTGTATAACCTAATCCATCTGAGCCCATATGCGCATAGGATTTCCCACCTGTTGCAATCACTACTTGATCACTAAAATATCGATTACCACTACTTGTTTCAATAGTAAAAATATTATCATATACAGAGATATTTTGTACCGTTTCATTATATTTAAATTCTACGTTTGCTTTTTGACAATTTAAAAGTAATGCATCTAAAACATCCTTACTTTTCATAGTTTTAGGAAATACCTTTTTATTAGGAAATACCTGATAAGCCACACCTGAAGATTCAAAAAACTTCATGGTATCTTTGTTTGTAAAGGTAGTAAGTGCTTTTTTTAAAAATTTTATTTTATCATCATAACAGTCAAAAAATTCTTCAATAGGTCCTGCATGGGTAAAGTTACATTGTCCCGCTCCGGAAATAAGAAGTTTTCGACCTGCTACACTATTACGTTCTAGTAATAACACATGTTTTTGGTCTCTGCCTAACTTTCCTGCAGCAAAAAGACCAGCTGGTCCACCACCAATGACAATTGTGTTGTAGTGCATAGTAAGTCCTCCAATAAATATAGTCTTAAGCTTTATTATACCTAAGGTATTCACATATTAAAAGTATTTTATAACATAAAGACAAAAAAACGTTGCAAAGTGCTATTTTTAGCATTGCAACGTTTTTTATTTATCTTTATTTACTTTCCATTAAAACATGTTTATTTTGCCATAAATATTGGAAACCAGATGCAACAGTTAAAATAAGTGCTGCATAAGCTAAACAAATAGCAAGCACGGAAATTATAGGGTTTGCTATAGGTATTAAATAAACAATAATCATTACCATTTGAACTACTGTTTTGACTTTACCCAAGTAGTTTGCAGCAATGACCTTATTTTCACTAGCTGCTACAAGGCGAACTCCTGACACCATAAATTCACGCAGTAATATTACCACAACAATCCATGCCGGAAGATTGCCAGCTGGTAAAATCCCACGTATACCAAAATCAATAATAGCAATCATAGCACCTGTAACAAGCATTTTATCCGCTAATGGATCCATAAATTTTCCTAAATTAGTTACAAGATTTAATTTACGTGCTAAATAACCATCTAGAAAATCTGTAAAACTTGCAATAACAAAAATAGCAAGAGCACTCCATAATACCACATTTTGTGATAAATTAAGTGGTAGCCAAATAATCCCCATAAATACAAAAACTAATACGATACGTAGTGTCGTTAGTTTATTCGCAATGTTCATCTATAATCTCTCCAATTAAATCATAATCATTTGCACCTGTAATACGCACATCTACATAATCACCAGAGATTAACTCTCCTTCGTATTCTACAAAGACTTCACCATCAATATCTGGTGCATCTTGATACGTACGACCGATGTAAACATCTTCATCAGTAATCTTTCCTTCAATTAATACTTTCATTTCTTTACCAACTTTAGCTGCTGTTAATTCTTGTGAAATACCATGTTGAAGTGCCATAATGGCATCACGACGTTTCACTTTCACTTTTTCATCAATTTGATCTTCAAATGTAGCTGCTGGTGTTCCTTCTTCTTGTGAGTAAGTAAATACTCCAAGACGGTCAAAACGCATTTCTTTTACGAAATCATAAAGAATATTGAAATCTTCTTCTGTTTCCCCTGGGAAGCCTACAATTAAAGTTGTACGAAGTGCAATACCTGGAATTTCACGGCGTAATTTACCCATTGTTTCTTTTAAAAGTTCAAGAGAACTTCTTCTTGCCATACGCTTAAGAACTGCTGTCGAAGCATGCTGAATAGGAATATCTAAGTATTTACATACTTTAGGATTTGTTTTAATTTCCTCAATTAATTCATCTGTAATACTTTCTGGGTAACAGTAAAGTACACGAATCCATTCGATCCCCTCTACTGTGCTAAGTTCTCTTAAAAGTTTTGCAAGAGATGCATCTTGTAGATCACGACCATATTCTGTTGTATCTTGAGCAACTAAAATAATTTCTGATACGCCATCTTTTGCAAGTCGCTCCACTTCTTTTTTGATTTTGTCCATATGACGACTTCTGTATTTACCACGTAACTTAGGAATAATACAGTAAGTACAGTGTTTATCACAACCTTCAGAGATTTTAACATAAGCAAAGTAGCCTGCAGTTGTTAAAATACGAGGCATTTCATCTAACATTTCGCGATCAATTAAATCAAATGTTTGTGTACGAAGACCTTTTTGTTCTAAAATGCCGTTAGCAATTTCTACAATTTTATCATAAGAAGTTGTACCAACAACAGCATCTACCTCTGGAATCTCATCTAATATTTCTTGTTTGTAACGTTGTGCCATACATCCTGTAACAATTAAAGCTTTACAGTTACCAGTTTCTTTATACTGAGCTACTTCTAAAATATTTTCTATACTTTCCTTTTTTGCATCTTCAATAAAGCAACAAGTATTTACAACAACAACATCTGCCTTATCCTCATCGCCAGTTAAAGAAAATCCTCCTTGGTTTAATAAACCTAACATATGTTCACTATCAACTAAGTTTTTATCGCATCCAAGTGATACGAATGATACTAAATAATTCAAATTAATGCTCCTTCATGTGTTTATTTTTCAGCAGCCAAAACGCAGTTATGCATGAGCATAGCAATTGTCATAGGACCTACACCACCAGGAACTGGTGTGATATATGAAGCTTTTTTCTCACAAGCTTCAAAGTCTACATCGCCGCAGAGCTTACCATTTTCTAAACGGTTAATCCCTACATCAATGACAGCTGCACCATCTTTAATCATATCTTCTTTGATAAAGTTAGGAATTCCTACAGCTGCTACAACAATATCTGCATTTTGAACGACTTCTTTTAAGTTTTGTGTGCGTGAATGACAGATAGTAACTGTACCATGTTCGCGTAATAAAAGCAAGCTAACAGGCTTGCCAACAATATTACTACGCCCTACTACTACACAGTTTTTACCTGCAATTTCAATATGATAACGTTTAAGCAGTTCAATAACACCTGCTGGTGTACAAGAAACAAAACCTTTCAGCCCAATACTAAGTGCACCTACACTTTGTGGATGGAAACCATCTACATCTTTACTTGGCGAGATTCTTAAAATTACCTTTTGTTCATCTAAGTGTGCAGGTAATGGTAATTGTACTAAAATACCATGTACATTTGGGTCAGCATTTAAAGTATCAATTAGTCCTAAAAGCTCTTCTTCACTTGTTTCGGCAGGTAATTCATAGCTAAAAGATTTGATACCTACAAATTCACATGCTGTTTTTTTATTGCGAACATAAACTTGAGAGGCACTATTATCACCTACCAAAATAACAGCGAGTCCAGGCTGAATCCCCTCAGCTTTTAAAGTATTTACTTTTTCTCTAAGTTCTTCTTTAATTTGTGCTCCGATGAGTTTTCCATCAATTAGTTTTGCCATTTGCTTCTCCCCTTATCAATTCATTTAAAATAATTTGTAAAATGAGTTTATAAATTTTATACCATATTAAGATACTATTTGTACATAGGTAATAATCTATAATGACCCGTGGAGTACTTTTTCTCCACGGGTTTATAAAATGTTTTGGGTCTAGAATAAACCTGTTACAGTACCACTACTATCAATATCAATTTGTTCAGCAGCTGGTTTCTTTGGTAGCCCTGGCATTGTCATCACACTGCCTGTAAGAGCAACAATAAACCCAGCACCTGCTGATATTTTAATCTCTCTAATGGTTGTTGTAAAGCCTATAGGTCTACCTAAGGCTGTAGGATCATCAGAGAATGAATATTGATTCTTGGCCATACATACTGGTAAATGAGAAAGTCCTAAGGCTTCTACTTTAGCAAGTTCCTTTAAAGCCTTTGCTTCAAATACTACATTACTTGCACCATAAATTGTTGTAGCAACCTTCTCTATTTTCTCTTTTACGCTTAAATCATCTTCGTAAAGCATTTGAAAATTACTTGGTTTATTTTCTAGAACATTTATAAGTTTTTCAGCTAATTCTAGACCACCTTGGCCACCCTTTTCCCATACATTTGCAAGAGCAAAATTGCAGCCTTTTGCTTCACAAGCTTCTTTTACAAAAACTTTCTCAGCTGGTGTATCAGTTACAAAAGCATTAAGTGTTACCACTACTGGTACCCCATAGCCTTGTAAATTTTCAATGTGCTTTTCAAGGTTGCTAAAGCCGAGTTTAAGTGCCTCCATATTTTCTGTTTGAAGATCAGCTTTTGCAATACCACCATTATATTTTAAGGCACGGATAGTTGTTACAAGCACCACTGCATCTGGTTTAAGGCCTGCTTTACGACATTTAATATCAAAGAATTTCTCTGCACCTAAATCTGCACCAAATCCCGCTTCTGTAACAGTGATATCACCGAGTTTCATAGCCAGTTTAGTTGCCATAATACTATTACAGCCATGGGCGATATTTGCAAATGGCCCACCATGCATAATGACAGGTGTATTTTCTAATGTTTGCACGAGGTTTGGCTTAATGGCATCTTTAAGTAGCGTTGTCATAGCCCCCTCAGCCTTTAAATCTCCTGCTGTAACAGGTTCACCCTTAAAGTTATAACCAATAATAATTTGACTAATTTTTTCTTTAAGATCTGTGAGACTTGTTGCTAAACATAAAATTGCCATAATTTCAGAAGCTACAGTGATCATAAATCCATCTTCTCTTGGCATACCATTTACCATACCACCAAGTCCTACAACAATTTCACGAAGGGCACGGTCATTCATATCTACAGATCGTTTCCAAGTAATGCTACGGCAATCAATACCAAGCTCATTACCTTGATGAATATGATTATCAATCATTGCGGCTAATAAATTATTTGCTGCACCAATTGCATGAATATCCCCTGTAAAGTGAAGGTTAATATCTTCCATTGGGACAACTTGTGAATAGCCTCCACCTGCTGCACCACCTTTAATTCCCATACAAGGTCCTAGAGAAGGCTCACGAAGAGCAATAATTGCGTTTTTGCCCATTTTACATAAAGCTTGTCCAAGCCCTACTGTAACAGTAGTTTTTCCTTCACCTGCTGGTGTTGGATTAGTTGCTGTCACCAATACAAGCTTGCCATCTTTTTTAGCTTCTAAACCTTGGATTAGCTCATAAGAAAGTTTCGCCTTATATTTACCATAAGGCTCTAAATAGTCTTCTCCAATACCGGCTTTTTTAGCAATCTCAGTAATTGGTAGCATTGTTGCTGCTTGTGCGATTTGAATATCAGTTTTCATAACGTTCTCCTTCACCATAATAATTCATTTTTATAAAACGCGTCTTGGCTTGCTGCCTTCATCTGGACCTACAATCCCACGACTTTCTAAGGCATCCATTAATCTAGATGCACGATTAAACCCGATTCTAAAATAACGTTGTAACATAGAAATTGACAACTTCTCTTTTCCTGCTGCAAAGGCAATTGCCTCTTCTAAAAGTTCATCTTCAGCTGAACCTTCTGAGTTAGGTGCTGCTACTGTTTCTAGTGTCTGAATCACAGATTCCTCATATTTCACTTCATCTGTACGAATAGCATTTACAATGCTTTCAACCTCTTTATCTGAAATAAATGCACCTTGAATACGAATAGGTTTAGCTTCCCCTACAGGGTAAAAAAGCATATCACCTTTTCCAAGGAGTTTTTCTGCACCCACCATATCTAAAATTGTTCTTGAATCTGTTCCTGATGATACAGCAAAGGCAAGTCTAGATGGAATGTTAGCCTTAATAACTCCTGTAATAACATCAACAGATGGTCTTTGTGTGGCAATAACAAGGTGAATCCCTGCTGCTCTTGCCATTTGTGCCAAACGACAAATAGCATCCTCCACTTCTTTTGCCCCTGTCATCATAAGGTCTGCAAGTTCATCAATAATAATGACAATTTGTGGTAAACGATTTGTTTCTTCTAGCTGCTTTTCATTATATCCCTTCATGTCACGCACATTATTTTCTGCAAAAAGATTATAACGTCGTGTCATTTCATTAACAGCCCAGAAAAGTGCTCCAGCAGCCTTCTTCGGATCAGTTACAACAGGGATAAGCAGATGTGGAATGCCATTATATACACTAAGCTCTACCACCTTAGGGTCAATCATGATTAGTTTCACCTCATCAGGTCTTGCTTTATACAAAATACTTGTAATTAATGTATTAATACAGACACTTTTCCCAGACCCTGTGGCCCCAGCAATTAAAATATGCGGCATCTTACCAATATCGGTTACAATTGGCTTTCCTGCAATATCTTTCCCAAGAGCAAAAGCAAGTTTGGAAGGATATGCAATAAAACGATCAGACTCAATAACATCTCGTAAATAAACCATTTCGCTACTTTCATTAGCTACCTCAATTCCTACTGCTGCCTTCCCTGGAATAGGGGCTTCAATACGAATATTAGGTGCTGCTAAATTTAAAGCAATATCATCTGCTAAGTTAACAATTTTACTTACCTTAACACCTTGTTTAGGCTGTAACTCATACCGCGTAACAGCTGGCCCCTTATGTATTTGTGTCACTTTCGCTTCTACTCCAAAGCTAGCTAATGTCTCTTCTAATTTCTTCGCATTGCTTAACGATTTCTTAGAAGCATCTTTACTATAAGGTACTTGTACCTTATTGAGAAGTTCAATTGGTGGAAAAGCATATTCCTTCACTGGCTGTGATGCCACTGAAGATGTGACGCTAGGTGATTGTTCAGTAACCTCATTGGTACGAGACCTCTCAAGTGGCATATGTTTACCTGGCGTATGTTCTACCTTATGTGGTTTTGAAACTTGTGGTTCATTGTAGGCTACTACTGGTTCATGCTCTATACTTGTAGCTGTTTCCTCAAGTGTATCAAAATCATCTTCTGTGAGATTTTCTTCCATAATCTCTAGATAACTTGGTGCAAACTCAGCTTCATCTAAACTTAGACTTGTCCCATCCATATTATAGTCAGAAGCATTATATACCGGAATATCTTCGTAACCATTTTCAGAAGGAACTGATACCTTTTCTTTTATCTTTCCTACGTGAATTTTAGATTGTTTTGTACTTTTACTGTTTGCTGCACAATGCTCTTTGATATTTTCAACTGTTTCTTCGCACTTTTCATGCAACCATGAAAAAATTGGAAACTGCGTTACAATGAGTAGCCATACAGCAGTCAGTACACCTAAAATAACATATGTACCGTATAGTCCAAATAAACTTAAAAGTAAGTAGCCTATTGCTGCACCGATGAAGCCACCATTAAACCAAGCACCTCTTTCAATATAGTATAAGCTCCATAACATTTCATCTACAGCTTCTCTATAGCATAAAACATGGAAAAAGGTGATTAAGATTACTAAAAAGCTTATGGCATATACCAGTGTTTGAACTACTTTTTTCAAATTGCCCTGTATGTAAAATACCCCAATCCCAACAGCAATCAGTGGAATGATATAACCACCTATTCCGAACACACCAATGAATACGGTACGAATCATTTCACCTACAAGCCCAGATTTGGTAGTAAAAAGTCCAATAAGTATCAGTAAACTCACTCCTACCATACAAATTCCTACAATTTCTTTAGAAATTGGCGAATGGGTAGCTTGTCGATTTACAGGTTTTCTTTTGGTATTTTTACCCCCTGCTTTAGGACCACTTTTCTTTTTCTTCTTATTCATTTGTCATAACCCCTTTATCTAATCGTGTAATACCCCCATAAATATAGAATACATGGAGGTGCCTTAAATATAGCCTTAAGGCATCTCCATAATTTTCATTATAGCAGTTTTCTAATTATTTGATAAGAGCGTTTTCAAGTAAAGTGCCTGGTTGTAAGCTTTCATTTAAAAAATCGTTTGGATTTGTCGAATAAATACGTTCTAAAACATAACCTTCTGCTGTCTTACAAGCTAAAATATCCATGCCATTGTAATTCACTTCTACATATTCTACAGCTTCCTCTAAACCATATATTGGGGCTACAGAGTATATCATGAATTTTCACCTGCTTCTACTGATTGCTCTTTTTCAGTAATAAGACTTTGAAGCTTATTCATCGCCTCCGTTAAGCCACCTACTTCATCTATAATCTTTTCTTTGACGGCTTCTTCACCTACTAAAATGGTCCCTACATCTCTTGCTAATTTTCCAACACTTAACATTAGCTCACGAAATCTAGCCTCTGTGATATGAGAGTTTTTAGCCACAAAAGCCACAATACGTTCTTGCATTTGATCAAAGAACTCAAAGGTTTGTTGTACACCTATAACTGTACCACTCATACGTACAGGATGAATGGTCATCGTAGCAGTAGGTGTAATAAAAGAATAATCACTAGAAACTGCAATCGGTACACCGATAGAATGGGCACCACCTAAAACAAGGGAAACAACGGGCTTATTAATAGATGCAATGAGCTCTGCAAGGGCTAAGCCTGCCTCTACATCTCCACCTACTGTATTTAATATGACTAATACACCTTTCACTTTAGGTGTATCACAAAGCCCTACAATTTGAGGAATAAGATGCTCATATTTAGTTGTTTTATTTTGAGGTGGTAAGCTCATATGCCCTTCTACTTGCCCTATAATGGTGATACAATGAATGGCACTTTCTCCATCTTTTCCTTGTGGTAATTGCCCAAATTCTTTAATATTCTCCACTGTACTTTCAGGTGCTTGTGGTGGGTCACTATTGTCTTGGTTTTCATTTTTACCACTTGTATTTTCTTTAGGTGTTACACCTTTTTGCTCTAATACTTTTTCATCATTAGATTGTAAGCCACCATTCTGCATAGGGACATCATCTTGCATTGGCACATCATTTTGCATAGGGACAGCTTCCTTGAGTGTGGTACTATTTATCACTTTAGTTTTCATAAACTTGTTCCTTTCACATAAACTTTACGTTTAGTATGCAAAAAACAAGTAAAATTCATTCACTAAAGTTTAAATTCATCGTGAAGCACATTAATAGCTTTTGAAACCTCAGTTTCTTTAATGAGACATGCAATAGTTGTTAATGAATCCGCCGTTTGCAGTACCTCAATATTGGCTTTTGCAAGTGCCTTAATAATACGTGCCATAACACCTGGCACCCCTGTCATGCGCTCACCAATCGCTGTCACTTTAGCACAGCCCGTCACAATGCTATATTTGTAATGAGTAGCTTTTAATAATTTTTCAAGTGCTCCCTGGTCTCCACTGTCAATCGTAAACATTTTAGTTTTAGGAAAAATATTGATAAGGTCAATGCTAATATGCGCATCTGCTATCTTTTCTAAAATGCCTTCTTCTGCTAAAATATCTTCTTCTATTGTAAATTGGACACGATTATTACGGTTGGCTACACTGGTAATTACAGTATGTGCCTTTGGTAAGTGACATCCTTCTACACTTTGAACAATGAAAGTACCTTCCGCTTCAGAAAAAGTATTTTTTATAACAAGTGGAATGTTGGCACGCATTGCATACTCTACGGCACGAGGATGAATTACTTTTGCCCCATTGTCAGCCATTTGGAATACTTCTGTATAGCTAATTGCTGGAATAAAATTTGCTTTCTCACAAATACGTGGATCTGCCGTCATAATGCCGTCTACATCTGTAAAAATTTCAATACGGCTTGCTCTTATGGCACCACCTAACATGGAAGCTGTGGTATCACTGCCACCACGTCCTAAAGTCGTTACTTCTCCATCTATAGTCATCCCTTGGAAACCAGCAACAACAGGGATAATGCCTTCTTCTATTGTGGCTAATAAAGCCTCTGGCTTTGCACAAATAAGATCAGCTTGCTTATGGTAACAATCTGTAATAATACCTGCCTGCCCACCTGTAAAAGCTTTAGCTCTAATACCACAAGCATTCAGCTTAGTTGCCATTGTCACAGCTGAAATAATCTCACCACAAGCAAGTAACATGTCGTATTCACGATCTGTCATTTCACCTGCTGTTTGACTAACAAAATCAATAAGTGTATCTGTTGCATAAGGTGATCCTTTACGCCCTATGGCTGATACAACTACCACAGGCATTTCGTCTTTTGATAAAGCTACTTTTATTTTTTCTATTACTTTTTCACGACTTTCTTCTGTCGCAACTGAAGTCCCTCCAAATTTTTGAACAATGATTTGCATAAATTTTATGTCCTTTCAAATGTATACTTCTACCGCCAATATATGTTATATCTAACCATTTAGATACGCTTCTAATGCTTTTGCTAGTTGATCTGGGCAAGATGTACCACGTCCACGACAATCAATGCCTTTAAGTTTATCAATAGCCTCTTCTACTTTCATACCTTTTATAAGTGCAGAAACACCCATTGTATTTCCTGGACATCCTCTCACGAATTCTACATTTTGAATAGCGTCATTTTCAATTTCAAAATGAATTTCTGTTGAACAGACACCTGATGTTTTGTAAATTTCCATTTTGTTCACTCCTTGTTTTGTGTTATGATAATCTTAAGTATTATATCATACCATAATGTGACTTTAAAGTTTGAATTATGGCATAAGATATAATCAAATTTGAATTAAAAAGGACGGATGATATGAGTATTACATTTAATCATACAATTATCCATGTGCTTGATCTTTCAATGGGTATGCCCATTTTATCTACAGACGTACTTATACTTGATGATGAGACAGAAAGCTTTATCACAAAGCATTTAGTAAAAATATTTGAAAGTAGTGCCACTTGTTCTGCTGTTTTCAAAGAAGAAGCTGCTTTTCGTAAAGCTTTTGAAGCACCGCTTACAGCAGATAACTTTTTAGGTCTTTCTAATGATCTAGCAGATATTTATTTTAGATATATGACAGAATACGGCACAATTCCTAGTGGCGATTTAATTACCACTTACTTTACAATGGATGGTACTAATTATTTAGGTGTGCTTAAACTAAATTATAAAGAAGAATATACACACTTCGTTGAAAATAGTGAGGCCGGAGTAAGTGCACGTATCATTAAACATAAAGGGATTTTCCCACCAACAAGTAAACAGGTAGATGAAGGGATTATTATTAATATGGACAATGAAGATGTGATGCTCTTAGATGCCACTAAAAGCAGATATCTTTCATTACTTTATGACCTTGAACCTAAAATGTCTGTAAAAGAAACTATTAAGGCCATTGAAAAAGTGGCTTCTAAAGTCATTGAGGAGCACTATGAAAATCCACTTAATGCTATGACCGAGCTTAAAACCAATATCTCTGAAAGCATTTCACGTACAAGCTCTATTCCAGTACAAGAAATCATGGAACAAACCTTTGGAAATGATGTGGAGGTATTTGAAACTTGTATGAATCATATGGAAGAAATGGGGATTAAGGAAGCTAAGGTAGAAGTGAGTGATCCTAAGATTGAAAATAAATTTACCTCACAAAAACTTAAAACAGATACAGGCATTGAGCTTAAATTTCCAACCCATTTATTTAAAGACCCCGATTTTATTGAAATCATCAATGAGCCTGATGGGACCTTTTCTATTGTATTAAAGCATATTTCCCAGATTATCAACAAATAATAGTATATTTTTCCAAACGTATGTTCATACTTATCAAAGTAAGAACATACGTTTGATTTATGTCATGCTATATGTTATAATGGAGCAAATTATAGGAATGAAATAGAGGGATACTATGGAAGAGCAAAAACTAACGGCCAAACAACAACAAATATTAACATGTATAAAAGATTCTTTAAAAGATAAAGGGTATCCACCTTCAGTGCGTGAAATTTGTCTTGCTGTAGGACTCAGTTCTACATCTACAGTGCATAGCCACTTAAATAGCTTAGAAAAAAAAGGGTATATTCGTCGTGACCCTAGTAAACCAAGAACCATTGAAGTCCTAGAAGAAACAAACAACTGGCTAGACGAACACGTCACACCAGTACCTATTATCGGTAAAGTCACAGCAGGTGCACCTATCCTAGCTGAACAAAATATTGATGAGTATTTCCCGCTTCCTAACCATATGGTACGCTATGAAAACACTTATATGCTACGCGTTTCAGGCACCAGCATGATCAACGCCGGAATCCTAGATGGTGACCTCATCATTGTTCGCCAACAAAATACCGCCCAAAATGGTGATATTGTTGTTGCTCAAGTTGAAGAAGACGGCTTTACTGTAAAACGTTTCTTCAAAGAAAAGAACTATTTCAGACTACAACCTGAAAATGATACAATGGACCCTATTATTTGTACCCATGTAAATATTCTAGGTAAAGTAATCGGGCTGTTTAGAGAGTTTTAGAGTATCAAGGGATAGAAAGAAAATATACACTGTTCAATTCTATGAAAATTAGAAAAAGATGGTGTATTTTTTATGGCTATAAACCTTTTAAACGAAAGCATTATTAACCATGAAAAACTACAAGATATTTTATTAAACTAAGTAGAATAAGTATTTTATATATTAAAATTTAACTTATTAAGGAGACTTTCGGAATGAAGATGATATAACAACATGCTTAGAAAAATATACTCCCACATCTCAAAAATTACGAGAAATAACCTCTAAATATGATTTATAGTAAACTATTTTATGTTCTACTTAATCAAGTCAATTAGTTATTTTAAATAGGAATAGCAATAGTTGTAGCACAAGTGGCTTTTTTTAGTTCATAAAAATATATTTAATCAAAGATTTCCGTATTTAATACTTATGATTTTAAACAACAAACCAAGAAAAGGCATATCAAAGTTTGAACTCAGTATGCCTTTTCTTGGTTTGTTATTTAGTTTTTGTATTATTAGTTTCAATTAAGGTATATGGTAGACCATATACTTTAAAAATATTTTCAATTTCAGTTTTAGCTTTCTCAAAATCCTCACTTGTCTTATATGGGATAACTCCTGCCACTTTAGTTGAATAATGTTGCGTGTATCTTTCTAGTTTGGAATTATGCCAATCAGCATTAAAAGATGGAATAAAAATATAATTATCAACTGTTACTAATCTTCCTGATGCTGGAACTTCAACTCCTTCATTCATAAAGCCCAAAATAGTTGCATTTAAATTCTCTCCTAAATAGAAAAAGCTAAAGTTATCACCTACTTCAAATAGTTCTTGGTAAGATGAACCTAAAACTACATTTATTTTATTATCTATAGGCTCTAGATAATCTTCTTTACTAAAATAATTTCCTTTTATCATTTCAGATGAAAGGTTTAGATATTGCTCCATATTTTCACCTATAGCTAGTACTTTTAAAGGTGTAAGTTTATACTTTTCACCTTTAATTTGAACTTCTTGATTAACAAAATCTTTTATGTAGTCATCATTTTCCTCAGTACTTCCAACAACAAATTTAAAGTCACCAGTCCAAACATTATTATATTCAGCCACCTGAGTTGCTATTTCTAAAAAGTTTAGATTACTATTGTTAATCATATTGTTATAGGCATCATAATAATATGATTTTGATTTTGGGTCACTTAAAACTTTTGAAAAAGCTTTATTTCCTTCTATATCCATCGTATCTACCACTTGAGCATATTTGATTATTGAAGAATTTGATTCAGTTAGATTTATAGATTCATTACTCTTGTTTTGATTAAGAGTGCTACATCCTACTAATAAAAATATAAATAATAATATTACTACCGACCTGATTGATTTATGCATTGATAATAATCCCTTGAATACCGTTAATTAAAATAAATTATCTTATTCTGCTTTCTGTTAAATTTTCTTTCAAACTATACCAAAAAATAGTATATCATCATAGTATTAGTCCTTATTTATCATTCTAAATCCTGAATTAAATCAGACATGCTTCTTTTTAAGACAGGATGTATAAGATGAGGTGCAATTTCTACAAGTGATTTTAAAACAAATTCTCTTTCATGCATTCTAGGATGAGGAATAATTAAGTTGTCTTCATGGGTAATGAATTGATCATACATAAGAATATCTAAATCTATACTTCTTGGTCCCCATTTAATTGTTCTCTCTCTTCCTAGTATCTTTTCAATCTCTAGAAGTACTTCTAATAATTCTTCAGGTTCTAAAAATGTGGAGACTTCTATTACTGCATTAATAAAATCATCTTGCTCCATATATCCCCATGGTTTAGTGTTAATTAAAGATGAACACTTGGTAATCTTAATCCCCCTTTGTTTTTCTATATATTCTAATGCTTGTTTTATATTATTATTTTTATCGCCCATATTGGACCCTAACCCAATATATGCTTTATGCCAACTCCTTGTCATCATAATCTCTACAGTATCTAAAGCAAGATGGATAGGTGCCCAAGGTTTTTTGAGCCTTACCTTTATCCCTTGGATTGCATCGTATTGTTCTAGAATATATTCTGCCAAATCTAATGCAGCTGTCTCAATTAAATCAAACTTTTGTTGGCAAAATCTATTAATAACCCTTTCACAAAGTTCACTATAATTTACTGTTTCATCTAAACGACCACTTTTACCTGCTTTTTTTAAATTAATATCCATTTCTAGTGAGACAATAAAAAGTTGCCCTAATCTCTTCTCCTCTTCTAATACGCCATGATTGGCATATATCTTTAACTCTCTAATATACATTTTATCCATTGTAATCCATCCCAACTTTCATAATCGTATCTATCATTTTAGCTGCTCTTGCATTTTCTAATACATCATGTACTCTTACAAAGTCACATGCACCTTTTAAAATTCCCATAACTGTTGTAGCAATGGTGCCTTCTACCCTTTCCCTAGCAGGTACATTTAATGCAAGGCCAATCATTGATTTTCGTGATGTTCCTAAAAGAATTGGACATTTTAATTGACGCAGCTCTTCTAAATGATTCATAACATATAAATTTTGTTCATATGTTTTTGCAAAACCAATTCCTGGATCGATGATAATACTTTCTTCATCTATTCCTGCTTGTTTAGCAATTTTTAAACTTTCATTTAAATCTGTTATCATATCTACCATAAGATTGGCATAATTATTATTTTCTCGATTATGCATTAAACAACATGGTACATGATACTTTGCAATAATATTTGCCATATCTTTTGACCTCTTAAGTCCCCAAATATCATTAATAAAGCCAGCACCAGCTTGTATAGCTGCTTCTGCTACTTTAGATTTATATGTATCAATTGAAATGGGGATATCAAATTCTTGATGTAGCATTTCAATAACAGGTACAACTCTATTAATTTCCTCTTCCTCAGAAATAGATATATAATTAGGTCTTGTAGACTCACCGCCTACATCAATTATATCAGCACCTTGTTCTATCATTTGACTCACATGCCTTCTTGCCATATCCATCTGATTAAAGCATCCACCATCTGAAAATGAATCAGGGGTTACATTTAATATCCCCATAATATAAGTTCGCTCACCTAATTTAAATTCCTTATTATTAATCTTCACTGTATCACCTCTTAGTATTGTAGATACAAATTCTTTTTTGCCTTATCCCAGTAACATTCCTCTATGGTACTACATTGCATACATAATCTAGAAAGCTTATCTGCTTTATAGATTAAACTAGCAAATGTTCCCTCTTCTTTTCTACGATGTCCTAGTATGGCTTGTTTAATTAAAGAGATTTCGTTCTCATCAAAATCATATTTCTTTAATAACTCCTCTGCCAAATGCCAAGAAGCTACTTCATGACTCATTTGCTCCTCATACTCCATAAATCTTCCTATATCATGCAGGAAGGCCGTCACATATATTAATTCTTTAGCATAACCTAATTCCTTTTCTAGATTAATGATATAAGCAATTCTGGCGACATCACTAAAATGTGCTATATCATGCTTACAGTATATGCGTTCTTTTTCACATGCCCTATTTCTAACAAGATAACTTTGATAAAGACTATCTTGTAAAATGCTATTAAATCTTTTCACACCTATCATCCTTATTTAATAAAATGAAATACTTCCTGACGCAATTGCACATTATTAGTAAATTCACCTCTATATGTAGTTGTCACTGTTTTTGTACCAGGCTTTTTTATGCCCCTCATAGTCATACACATGTGTTCTGCTTCAATCACAATCATTACCCCTTTAGCTTCAATGCCATCTATAATAGCTGTTGCTATTTCATCTGTTAATCTTTCTTGCAGCTGTGGCTTTTTGCTATATAATTCAACCACTCTAGCAATCTTAGATAAACCTAAAACTTTTTTATTTGGAATATATGCTACATGGACCTTGCCATAAAACGGCACCAAATGATGCTCACATACTGAATAAAATGTAATGTCCTTTTCAATCACTAAATCATCTCTTTCTACTGAAAAAGTTTTCTCTAAAATATGCTCTGCATTTTGATTAATCCCTCCAAAAATCTCTGTGCACATTCTTGCAATTCTATCAGGTGTTTCAATTAAACCCTCCCTATTAACATCTTCTCCAATCCCTTCTAAGATTAATTTAACACCTGCCATTATTTTTTCTTTATCCATCATACACCCCACTATCGCTCTTCTATAGAGAAACCATCTATAAGCTGAATTTATTTATAAACAAAAAGTGATTTCTCCCAATGATTTCACATTACTAAAAACTATG
>JAZKZQ010000075.1:0-17097 GCA_045612745.1 Cellulosilyticum sp.
AAATTATATAAAGTTAACTTTAAGTCTTAAAGAAATAGAATTTAAATACTTAAAGTCAATAATAATTATATAATAATTAAAATTTTGTGTTATAATATATACAATTTGAGGTAAATAACTCATATAAAAGGAATAGAAATAGAATTTTGGAGGATATATTAGGATGGAGAATAAATCTAAAAAAGTATTGATTATTGGTTCAGGCCCTATCATTATTGGACAAGCTTGTGAATTTGATTATTCAGGGACACAAGCATGTAAAGCACTACGTCAATTAGGATATGAAATTGTACTTGTTAATTCAAATCCAGCAACCATTATGACAGATCCAGAAATTGCAGATGTTACGTATATAGAACCACTTAATGCAAGTCGTCTTGAAGAAATTATTGCTAAAGAACGCCCTGATTGTTTGTTACCTAATTTAGGAGGACAATCAGGTCTTAACCTATGTTCTGAACTTAATCAATTGGGTATTTTAGAGAAATATAACGTACAGGTTATTGGTGTACAAGTAGATGCCATTGAACGTGGTGAAGATCGCATTGAGTTTAAACATATGATGGATAAACTTGGAATTGAAATGGCAAAAAGTGAAGTAGCATATAGTGTAGATGAAGCTTTAGAGATTGCAGATAAGCTAGGGTATCCAGTTGTTCTTCGTCCTGCCTATACAATGGGTGGTGCAGGCGGTGGCCTTGTATATAATAAAGACGAACTACGTACGGTATGTGCTAGGGGGCTTCAAGCTAGTCTTGTAGGTCAAGTTTTAGTAGAAGAGTCAATTTTAGGTTGGGAAGAGTTAGAACTCGAAGTTGTACGTGATAAAGAAGGCAATATGATTACTGTATGTTTCATTGAAAATATTGACCCACTTGGGGTACATACAGGAGATTCATTCTGTTCAGCGCCTATGCTTACTATTGCAGAAGATGTACAACAAGAGCTTCAGCGTCAAGCTTATAAAATTGTAGAAGCTATTGAAGTTATTGGTGGTACGAATGTACAGTTTGCACGTCATACAGAAACAGGTCGTATTATTGTTATTGAAATTAATCCTAGAACCTCTCGTTCATCAGCACTAGCTTCTAAAGCAACAGGTTTCCCTATTGCCTTAGTTTCAGCTATGCTTGCAACAGGCCTTACTTTAAAAGATATTCCATGTGGTAAATATGGTACATTAGATAAGTATAAACCAGATGGAGATTATGTAGTTATTAAGTTTGCACGTTGGGCATTTGAGAAATTTAAAAATGCAGAAGATAAATTAGGTACACAAATGCGTGCAGTAGGGGAAGTAATGAGCATTGGTAAAACTTATAAAGAAGCTTTCCAAAAAGCTATTCGTAGTCTTGAGACAGGACGTTATGGTCTTGGCTTCGCAAAAGACTTTAATAGTAAAACAAAAGAAGAACTTCTTCAAATGTTACATATTCCTACAAGTGAAAGACAGTTTATTATGTATGAAGCGCTAAGAAAAGGTGCCACAGTAGAAGAGCTATTTGAACTCACTAAAATTAAGGCATACTTTATTGAGCAGATGAAAGAACTTGTAGAAGAAGAAAATGAAATTATCGCAATGAAAGGACAAGTGCCTTGTAAAGAAGTACTTCTAAAAGCAAAACAAGATGGTTTTTCAGACCGTTATTTAGCTAAGCTATTAGAGGTACCAGAAGGAGTTGTTCGTGAAAAGCGTTTAGAATATGGTATCAAAGAAGCTTGGGAAGGTGTTCATGTAAGTGGTACACCAGATGCAGCATATTATTATTCTAGTTACAATATAGAAGACAAGTCTGAAGTAAGTACAAGTAAACCTAAAATTATGATTTTAGGTAGTGGTCCTAACCGTATTGGTCAAGGTATTGAATTTGACTATTGCTGTGTACATGCAGCAAAAGCTTTAAGAGAATTAGGATTTGAAACAATTATGGTTAACTGTAATCCAGAAACAGTAAGTACAGATTATGATACATCAGATAAACTTTATTTTGAGCCACTTACTTTAGAAGATGTGTTAAGTATTCACGATAAAGAAAAACCACTTGGCGTAATTGCACAATTTGGTGGACAAACACCACTGAATTTAGCTGCAGACCTTAAAGCAGCAGGCGTTAATATTTTAGGAACATCTCCAGAGACCATTGACTTTGCAGAGGATAGAGATCTGTTTAGAGCAATGATGGATAAACTAGAAATTCCTATGCCAGAATCAGGAATGGCTGTGAATGTGGAAGAAGCACTAGAGATTGCAAATCGTATTGGTTATCCTGTTATGGTAAGACCTTCTTACGTACTTGGGGGACGTGGTATGGAAGTAGTACATGAACCTAAGAGTTTAGAAGTTTATATGAATGCAGCTGTTGGGGTGACACCAGATAGACCAATCTTAATTGATAGATTTTTACATAATGCTACAGAATGCGAGGCAGATGCTATTAGTGATGGTGAAAATGTATTTGTGCCAGCAGTTATGGAACACATCGAACTTGCAGGTATTCATTCAGGAGATTCAGCATGTATTTTACCATCTCTTAATATCTCTGATAAAAATGTGCAAATCATTAAAGAGTATACAAAGAAGATTGCCAAAGAAATGGATGTACGTGGTCTCATGAATATGCAGTATGCTATTGAAGATGATAAAGTATATGTTTTAGAAGCTAATCCTCGTGCGTCACGTACAGTACCTCTTGTTTCTAAAGTATGTAATATCAAGATGGTAAAATATGCAACAGAAATTATTACAAAAGAGCTTACCAATAGACCATCGCCAGTACCAACATTAAAAGATAAGAAATTTAAGCATCATGGCGTAAAAGAAGCTGTATTTCCATTTAATATGTTCCAAGAAGTCGACCCTCTTTTAGGACCAGAAATGCGTTCTACAGGAGAAGTACTTGGTATGTCAGATAACTTTGGTGAAGCTTATTACAAGGCACAAGAAGCGACACAAAGTAAAATTGCCCTTGAAGGAACAGTGCTTATTAGTGTCAATGATAGAGATAAGGGAGAAGTTGTAGAGATTGCTAAAGGTTTTGTAGAATGTGGCTTTAAAATTATTGCAACAGGTGGAACAGCAGACCTCTTAAATGCAAATGGTATTAAGGCAGAAAAAACTTTCAAATTACAACAAGGTCGTCCAAATATTTTAGATGCCATTACAAATGATGAGGTAAATATTGTTATTAATACACCTAATGATAAAACTGGTGCAGATGATGATAGCTATATTCGTAAAGCAGCTATTCGCAAACGTGTATTTTATGTTACAACTATGGCAGGAGCTAGAGCAACGGTTGAAGGTATTAAAGCTGTTAAAGATGGTAAAGGAAAGACAATCAAATCACTTCAAGAATTTCATAGTGAAATTGAATAATAAGAATAGATTATGAAATAAATATGTTTATGCAAAACACTCAGTTATTTAGATACAATAAGCTACAAGTATTGTAATAACTTGTTTATAGAGTTATGGCTTATTTGGATATATACCTGAGTGTTTTATATATGAAAATATTTAAAAAAACATTTTGAAAAAAAATAAAAAAAATGTTCGAAAATAATTGCACATACAGCTAAATTATTGTTATAATATATAAAAATATATAAAATTTAAAATTTTAATGCAAAAAATGAGAAGTATATAAGTTTTAATTCATATTTTATAAAGTAAGGAGATATTGAGAATGGGTGGGATTTTTGGAGTTGCTTCAAAGAAAGATTGTGTATTAGATTTGTTTTTTGGAACAGATTATCATTCACACTTGGGCACAAGACGTGGTGGAATGGCAGTGTATGGAAATGGTGAATTTAATAGGTCTATTCATAATATTGAGAATGCACCATTTCGTACAAAATTTGAGCGTGATGTAGAGGAATTAAAAGGAAATCTAGGTATTGGGTGTATATCAGATTATGAACCCCAACCGCTCTTAGTTCAGTCGCATTTAGGAAGTTTTGCCATTACAACAGTAGGTAAGATTAATAATATGGAAGCACTTGTAAAGGAAGCCTTTAATAAAGGGAGTACTCACTTTTTGGAAATGAGTGGTGGTAGTATCAATGCCACAGAATTAGTCGCATCACTTATTAATCGTAAGAATACCATAGTGGAGGGTATTCAATATGTTCAAGAGGTTATTGATGGTTCCATGACCATGCTTATTTTAACACCAGAAGGTTTATATGGTGCAAGGGATAAATATGGACGTACACCACTTATGATAGGAAAAAAAGAAGATGGGTACTGTGCTGCATTTGAAAGTTTTTCATATAGTAACTTAGGTTATAAGGACTATTATGAATTGGGGCCTTCAGAAGTTGTCTTTATTACACCAGAAGGTATAGAAATTATGAGTCCTGCCAAAGAAGAAATGAAAATATGTTCATTCTTATGGATTTATTATGGTTATCCAACTTCTACATATGAAGGTGTTAATGTAGAAACAATGCGTTATAAATGTGGGGAAATGTTAGCAAGACGAGATAATATAAGACCTGATCTTGTGGCAGGTGTACCAGATTCAGGAGTTGCTCATGCTATTGGCTATGCTAATGCATCAGGTATTCCATTTGCAAGGCCATTTATTAAATATACACCTACATGGGCACGTTCTTTTATGCCAACAAGTCAAAGTCAAAGAAACTTAATTGCACATATGAAACTTATACCAGTAGATTCTCTTATTAGAGATAAAAGTTTATTACTTATCGATGACTCTATTGTACGTGGTACACAGCTTCGCGAAACGACTGAGTTTTTATATGAAAGTGGTGCAAAAGAAGTGCATATTAGACCTGCTTGTCCACCATTATTATATGGCTGTCGTTATTTAAATTTCTCACGTTCCAATTCAGAACTTGACCTTATTACAAGACGTATTATATTAGAACGTGAAGGAGATAAGGCATCAGAAAAACTTGAAGAGTATGCAAATCCAGATAGTCAAAATTATAAAGAAATGAATGATGAAATTTGTAGGCAACTGAAGTTTACATCTTTAAGATTCCACCGTTTAGATGATATGATAGAGTCAGTGGGAATTTCACCTTGTAAATTATGTACATACTGCTGGAATGGTAAGAAATAGTTTTTAATAGTTAATGAATTAATCTAGTAAGAGGTGTGGCAAAATCGAAGGCTAGGGCAGTAGGGGAAAAGAGAATAAAGAACTATATTATTGAAAAGGGCTATCACATTTTTGTGATAGTCCTTTTTGTTTGAATATAAAAAATAAGTTGACAATTACAAATAATCAAGTGTATGATGTGTACTAGGTGAAATAGTGCACTATAAACAGTGTTTTAATTATAGGGATAAAATGTAATCTAAGGAGGTGAAATATATGTTTAATATTGACCTAAGAGATTCTAGAGCTTTATATGAACAAATTATTGACCATATGAAGGAACAAGTTTTAAAAGGTGCTTTGAAACCAGGTGATCAAGTCCCTTCTATAAGGCAACTGGCAGGAATGCTTACAATCAATGCTAACACAGTCATGAAGGCTTATAGTGAATTGGAGCGACAACATATTATAGAAACCATTCGTGGAAGAGGTACATTTATTGCACAATTACCTGAGAAAACCATTAATGAAAGTCAACTTAGAGCTATTCGTAAAGAACTAAAAAGTAGTTGTTTAGCTATGCATTATATGGGATTAAGCAAAGAGGATATATTAGAAGAGATAAGTCAGATTTATGAGGAACTTACTAAGGAGGGGTAAAATGATTCAATTTAATCATGTAAGTAAAAGTTTCGGTAATCACAGGGTATTAGATGATATTTCCATTCATATTAGACCTGGCACTATTTATGGCATCATTGGTAAAAATGGTGCAGGAAAAAGTACACTCATTCAGTGTCTTGTGGGGATTTATAAACCTACTGAAGGTGAGATTTTAATAGAAGAACAACCAGTTTATGAAAATAATAGAGTTAAACAAAGTATAGCTTATGTAGCAGATCGTAATCAATTTTTTCCACAATATACGGTAAAGAAGATGATGAGTTTATTTAAAGCAATTTATCCAAGTTTTGAAGAGGCTAAATTTCATATGTACAATGAAATTTTTGGACTAAAGTTAAATACTAAGATTAAGAACCTCTCAAAGGGAATGCAGATGCGTTTATCGCTTATGCTAAATTTGGCTATAAATCCTACAATACTTGTATTAGATGAGCCCACTTCAGGGCTGGATGCATTAGCTAAGAAAGATGTATTAGATTTACTTATTCAAACAGTAGATGAAACAGGGATGACAGTCATTATTTCATCTCATCATTTAGCAGAGCTAGAACGCATTTGTGATGAAATAACTATGATTGATGAAGGCAAAGTAGTGTATCAATCATCTATAGAGGCATTTAAAAATAAAATACGTAAATTGCAAGTTGTATTTCAAGGTCAAGAGCCAGAAGGATTAAACTTATTAGAGGGTGTGTTAGCAGTAAATCGTATAGGCAGTGTTTATTATATTGTTACAAAAGAATATAGTGAAAGTTTTGTAAAGCAGCTCAAAGATTTGGGTGCTACTTTAATTGAAACCATGGGTTTAAATCTTGAAGAAGTCTTTGTTTACACAGCTAAGGTGAAACAAAAAGGAGAAAGGAGACAGGTCTAATGAAAAAACTAAGTGCATTAATCAAAATAGAGCGTAGACCGGTAATATTTATGAGTATATATTTTTTAATCATTAATGTAATCGCCATTATTGCTATAATGGGGCAGATTAATTCTAACTGGAAAAGTTATTTAGCTAGAGGAATTGAAGGGGCACATATGTGGGTGATGGATGATTTTGTTTATAACATCACTTATATATTGCTTATTGGTTATGGCATAGGCGTATTAGTCCTTGTATATTTGCAATTTAAAAATGATAAAAGTATAGAAATTAGTCGTTTTATTAAATCACTTCCTTATACCAATGGTCAAAGGGGATTTGTAAAGATTGGTTTAGGGGTGTTAAGTATTACAACTACCTTTGCTATCTATGTGATAATGTTTTTTATGGCAAGAAATTATGCAATGAATTTATTTGGTGAGATTTATACTGTTACTGCTTTTGAACAGGCTACAATGTACTTAAATAGAGTAAGTGTTTACCTCAGCTTTATGGGAATTACATATGCAAGAATGCTTGTTATATATTTAATTTTTGTTATGTGTGAGTATTTGATAAGTCATAATATAGGCAGTTTAGTTGTTGCTATATTAGCTACAATTGCACCAGTTTATATATGGTTTAGTGGTGTGTATAGTGTAATGCGTAATACAATAACAAATCAAATCAGAGAATGGCTTTATAGAGTCTATGTGGATTATACAACATGGGGGAAAATAGAGATTAAAAGTGTTAATGAGTGGGACTATTTGGAATATAGGATTACAGAAAATGGGGGTATTGTATTCGGTATATATGTTGTAGTAATACTTATTTGTAGTTTTGTAATTGCAGTACAGATAAAAAAGCAGTGTGTAGAAAATGCAGATATTCTGATGCCAGGAAAGTTGACGCGTTATGTGTTTATCAGTGGTGTAGCCCTTTGTAGTGCATGTTTAGTACGAGATATTGGGCGTATGGTAATTGGACAAATTTGCTTTGGGTATCCTGTGATTGTTCTATATATTTTACTAATTATAGGTTTAGTGAGTGGGAGCTATATTGCTATAAAAATAACTCATATTGGGCGTGGGTGTAAAAAAGGAGGTGTAACACATGAAAATTAAAAGACTACTAGTTGGATTATCTATAGGTTTGGTAATATTAACTTTTACTGGGTGTGCTAATACAGAAAATTTACAAGGCGAAATGTATATTCAAGGCATGAATAAACAATATATTGCCTATGACTTAGAGGAATGGGAAGATTTAAAGAGTGAAATAGATATATTACGTAGATACAATGGTGGTACAGAGATTTGGATTGATGATATGGACTATGATAATTTAGAAAATAGTATTTGGGTGGGAACTGATAAAAGCTATATATATGTGAGAGACATTGACTGTGAACAGGGAGAAAAAGCTGTTAAATATGTAGCACGTCATACAGGCGATGAGATTTATGAAGTTCTAGAAGCTGTGAGAAGGTTAGAAAGTGATGTTATTATTAAGAATGGGGAGATGGATGGAGAAGATCAAATGGTGACCAAGACATTAGGCAATTATAGTGTGATTGGTATAAAACGTGAGGGGAAGATTGGATTTTATGTGATGCATGAACCTTTTACTTTAATAAGCCAGGTAGATAAGACATTTATTAATCAATTTAAAACAGATGGTTTCTTGCTTAAAGCTTTTTCAAAAGGTAAGCAAAACAGTCTTATTGAGATTACTACACCAAGTTGTATGATTCGGACCTATGGTAGTCCTTTATATAATAGTACAAGTTACTATCAGTTCTTTAGAAATCAAAATAATGAATTGACTAAAATGCGTATGGTTATAAATGTCTATGAACAAAATGGCATTTATAAAGAAGAATTTGCACCTCTTGAAAATGCTATAGTATATTTAGGAGGTGCAGAAAGCTTCAATGAGAAAATCCAAAATGAAGTGAGTAACATTATTGGCGGTTATTCAAATGGAAGAAAGATTAAATCAGGTGATTTGACATGTACCATTAAAAAAAATGATGGTTTAATATATCAAGAAAAGCTGATTGAAATTGTGATTGAATAAAGCCTAAAGAGCCTTAGTTAGAGATTTTTTCAAGCTCACGTAAGAAATAACTTACTCCATTATGCCATTTAGGATCTTCAGCGTACTTGTTATTAAGCCATTTTATAGGGTCTGCATCACTAGGACACCCTTTGCTGAGGTTAATAATCGTACGGGCTGCAATAAGAGAAGTATCATAAATATCTGTATTAAAATCCTCCCAACTGCCATAGACATTAAAAGGATTATTAGCAATTTTTTGAGCATGTTTGTTAGTTCTAGGTACGAAGCCTTGTTCTTGACCGGTGATAGCAAACATAAGTAATGGGTTAATATTATAACTGGCAGCAGCTTCTAGGATTGCACTAAAATAAGGCTCTTCTGTAAGCAGTGAATTACGACCATTGAGATATTCCTTAAGAGCAATTTCATTGACCTCTTTATATTGAAGATGAGGCATTAGATAATCTTCTTCAGGAATAAGAAAGGTGAGTGTAGTAGATTCCATAGTTGCCGTAGGTGAAATTAATGGTACTGGCATTCCCTTAGAGGTAGGCTGCAACGTTGTGACTAGAAGTATTATGGAAGTCGCTATACAGAGTGTGCTAAATGTAAAAATAGTTTTTTGATAAGGAAATCTAGACATAGGTGTTGGACAATTTGTAGCAGAAAGGGCCGGTTCTAAATTAGTTCTATCAGAAGCTAAATCTACGTTTGGCAAATCCATACAAGATGTTTCATTAGAGATAGAGGGGATAGTCAAGTCGTTGCTACTTAATGGTTTAAAGCAGGTGAAGGTGTTAAGAATTTCTTCAGAAGAAAGCGCTTCACCAGTTATTTCATTAAGCCAAATTGTTAAAGGGGTAAGGTCTGCTATATCCACGGGTGTAGCTATGGTAGCATAAGAAATGACTACATCATGGGCATTAATAGAAAAGTCTTGTTTTTGTAAGGCAACTTTTAGGAGATCCTGTACTAAAGCATGCTGCATTGTAGTATCAAAGGAGGAAAGATTAGTATGTAAGATGTGTTTAATAGCCTTGGCTAATATATCTGCACGTTCTTTAGGCGAAGCATGTGGATACTTAGTGGCGATAGTATTTTTTATGGCAATAACATTTTCAGCATATAGTATCTGCTGAGCGTGTAAAGTATCAAGAGATCGTGCCATATTAATTCCTCCTTTGTAAGATAAAAGTTAATGAATCCTTGATTATTATTTTAACAAAAGCTAATACCTATGGCAATAATAGGGTATAAAGGGCAGAATGAGGTCATATAATGTGTAGAGTAAAAAGGTATTGAAGTCACTTGAAATATGTTACATATGTGGATAGACTATAAAGTAAAAAAAATAAGTTTAAAGGAGGAAATATATGTGGACAAGGGGAGATCTTAAAACAAGGGCAAAGGCTGTTTTAAAGAAGAATTATTGGCAAGCATTTGTAGTAGCATTAGTACTTTCTTTAATAGGAACAGATGGAGGGTGTGGAAGCAGCATAAGTAGTGGTAAGGAAAATTTTTATAGTAATAGCGGCATGGATACAGTGACTATATTGGGTTTATTAGGAATGGGAGCTATTATATTTTTGATTTTTTTATGCGTGAGGCTTTTTATAGGATATATGATTGAAGTAGGTGGTAGAAGATTCTTTGTAGAAGCGAGTAGAGGAAATTCTAATATGGGATATTTAGGGTCTTCATTTAATCGTGATGATTACATAGATGTATTTAAAACAATGCTTTATCGTGATGTTTTAGTTTTTTTATGGACACTTCTTTTAATTATTCCTGGTATCATTAAAGGATATGCATACCGTATGGTGCCATATATATTGGCGGATAATCCTAATATTGGTTATAAACGTGCAGTGGAGTTAAGTAATGCTATGACAATGAATCAGAAGATGGATATTTTTATACTAGACTTATCTTTTATTGGATGGTATTTATTAGGAATTATTGCATTTGGAGTAGGTATATGCTTTGTAGTACCCTATGATTATGCAACAAATGCAGAGCTTTATGTTAAACTTAGAGAGCAAGCTCTTGAAAGAGGGGATTGTACATACGAAGAATTATGTTTAGAGTTATAAATATGAGGATAATTGAATAATATATAACAGATGGAGTTGTTGCAAAGTGCAATAACTCCATTTTCTGCTTTTATAATGTTCAAAAGGGCTGTTTTTCGACAGTTTTATCTATTTTTCTTCTAATAGATAATGAAAACGGTTGCACCAATTGTTTTTCTATGATAATATAAAATTAAGAATAAAAAATAAAAAAATGATAAAATATTAATTAAAAAAATTTTATCATGAAATGGAAACGATTTTAGAAAAGTAATAATAAGAAAATCGTTAACCAACTAAAAACAAATTAATTTTAGGAGTGAATAAGATGACAAAAGCGACAAAAAAATCACAACTCTTTTCATTTGACTTTTGGCAGAAGTTTGGAAAAGCTCTCTTAGTAGTAATTGCTGTTATGCCGGCAGCAGGTATTATGATCTCTATTGCAAAATTATTAGGGATGTATGTTGATGTAAGCTTTGTTCGAGTAATTGCCCGTGTAATGGAGGATATTGGTTGGGCTATTATTGGTAATCTACATATTTTATTTGCAGTAGCAATTGGTGGATCTTGGGCAAAAGATCGTGCAGGTGGTGCATTTGCAGCACTACTTTCATTTATACTTATTAATCGTATTACAGGAGCTATTTTTGGTGTATCAGCTGATATGCTTACAGATAGTACAGCTACAGTTAACAATCTATTAGGTATACCAATGGCAGTAGGTGATTATTTCACTTCTATTTTAGGGGCACCAGCACTTAATATGGGTGTATTCGTAGGGATTATTGCAGGTTTCCTAGGTGCAACACTTTATAATAAATATTATAATTTTGATAAATTACCAGCAGCTTTAGCATTCTTTAATGGTAAACGTTTTGTACCATTTGTGGTTATTTTTGGTTCAACTGTAACAGCAATTATTGTATCAGTAGTATGGCCATTTATTCAAAGTGGCTTAAATAGCTTTGGAATGTGGATTGCAACATCTCAAGATACAGCACCAATTTTAGCACCTTTTGTTTATGGTTGTTTAGAAAGACTTTTATTACCATTTGGACTTCACCATATGTTAACTGTACCTATGAACTATACAGAATTAGGTGGTGTGTATACCATTCTTACAGGTTCAAGTGCAGGACAAGTTGTAGCAGGACAAGATCCATTATGGCTTGCATGGATTACAGACCTTAATAACTTAAAGGCAGCTGGTGATATGGCAACTTATAGTGAACTTTTAACAACAGTTACACCAGCACGTTTTAAAGTAGGACAAGTTATTCTATCAACAGCTTCACTTATTGGTATTACTTTTGCAATGTATAAAAATGTAGAGCCACAGAGAAAAGCACAATACAAAACAATTTTCTTATCAGCAGCATTAGCAGTATTCTTAACAGGTGTATCAGAACCAATTGAATTTATGTTTATGTTTATTTCACCAGTTTTATATGTGGTTTATGCCATTATTACTGGAATCGGTTTTGCTTTAGCAGACCTCTTTAATCTTAGAGTTCATGCTTTTGGAATTATTGAGTTTATTACAAGAGTGCCAATGATGTTAAATGCAGGACTTGGAACAGACATTATTAACTTTGTTTTAACATGTATCGCTTTCTTTGGTCTTAACTTTGGTGTATTTAGTGTATTAATTAAAAAGTTAGATATTGCAACACCAGGACGTAAAGGAAATTATATTGATGAAGAAAATGAAGGAGAAGCAAATACAACAGGTGCATCTCAAAATGAACAAGTAAATGAAATTATTAAACTTTTAGGTGGAAGAGAAAATATTGTAGATGTAGATGCTTGTATGACAAGATTACGTGTTACAGTTAAAGATACAGATAAAGTAGGCTCCCAAGAGGCTTGGAAGCAAAATGGTGCACTTGGGCTTATTTTAAAAGATAAAGGTGTACAAGCTATTTATGGACCAAAGGCAGATGTTTTAAAATCACATATTCAGGATACATTAGCAATTTAAATGTAAATGTAAATGTAAATGTAAAGGAGCAGCGTATGAAATTATTAACTTTGAACTGTCATTCTTGGCAAGAAACTAATCAGTTAGAAAAAATTAATGAGTTAGCACAAGCAATTTACGAAAATGAATACGATGTGATTGCACTTCAAGAAGTAAGCCAACATATGTTGGGGAGACAGTTTAAAGGGCAATTAAAAAAAGATAATTATGTAGTAGTTTTACAAGAGGCGCTTCAAAGCCTAGGTGCATGTGAGTATGAAGTAATATGGGATTTCTCACATATAGGATATCAAGTTTATGAAGAAGGCTTATGCCTTCTTTCTAAACATCCTATTATTGAAAAGGAAAGTTTCTTTGTAAGTCAAACACATGATACGTTAAATTGGAAAGCAAGACGTATTGTGAAAGCTACAGTTGATTATCAAGGAGAGTATATAGACTTTTACAGCTGTCACCTAGGTTGGTGGGAAGATGAAGACGAACCAGTAAAAATGCAGTTAGATTATTTAAATAAGCGTTTAGCATCCAATCGCCGTAGCTTTTTATTAGGAGACTTTAATAATAATGCCCATTTGGAGGGAGAAGGCTATGATTATATCAAGTCATTAGGTTGGCTAGATACTTATGAAATGGCTAAGATTAAAGATACAGGCAATACAGTAAAAGGTAAAATTGATGGCTGGAAAGAAAATGTAGAGGACCTACGTTTAGACTATATTTTTACAACTCAAAATGTATCAGTTGAGAGCTCACAAGTCATTTTTAATGGTAAAAATAGACCTATTATTTCGGACCATTATGGTATTGAAGTAGTATTGGCATTATAGAGAGGTAGTAAGATGTATTATATAGGTATAGATTTAGGCGGCACAACAATTAAGGCAGGAATGGTCAATGAAGCCTATGAGATTATACAAGAGCTAAGCATTCCAACACAAAGAGAACGTCAGGCCGAAGAAATTATAAAAGATATGGCGACTTTGTGTAAAGATTTAATTACTGCGTGTCATATTAATGAAGCAGATATACATAGCGTAGGTATAGGTTGTCCTGGGCTAGTAGAGGTTCAAAGTGGGAAAGTATTGTCTTCTAGCAATCTAAACTTTGAAAATGTACCTGTCTGTGAAATTTTCAAGAAGTATTGTGATTTTGATGTATATATTGAAAATGATGCAAATTGTGCAGCCCTAGGTGAAGTTATGTCAGGTGCTGCTAAGGATTCAAAATCGGCACTTATGATTACATTTGGTACAGGTGTTGGTGGTGGTATTATTTTAGATGGTAAAATCTATAGAGGTGCTTTTTGTGGAGCAGGAGAAATTGGCCACCAAGTTATTAACTTTAATGAAACAAGCAGTTGTGGTTGTGGTAGAAAAGGATGTTATGAGCAGTATGCTTCAGCAACAGCTTTGGTGAAAAAGGCAAAAGAGGCAGCTTGTGCAAATCCAGAAAGCTTACTTTTACAATATGCAGAGGATAAACAAATCGAAAATATTAATGGGAAAGTAATTTTTGAAGCAGCTCATGCAAATGATGCAGTGGCATTAGAAGTATTAGACAGATATTATCAGTTAATTGCTCATGGTGCAACAAATCTTATTAATATATTAGAACCAGAAATCCTAGTTTTAGGTGGTGGCATTAGTGGACAAGGTGAGTATATTGTAGAGCCAATCAAAAAATATATTTCAGCCCAAATGTACGGAGGCTTAAATTTAAAAACGCAAATTAAAGCAGCAACATTAGGAAATGGTGCAGGCATTATAGGTGCAGCATTACTAGGAAAAAATAATGAATAAGTGATTAATCAAAAAGAGAATCTACAGAGTTACATGTAGATTCTTTTTTTGATTAAAACATTTTATAATTCATCATACTCATGAGTTAACGCTTCTTCTTTTTCAAAGAGCTCATTGAGTAAACTTTCAACTTTTTCAAAAGTAGGAGGGAGCTGGGTAGGGGTCACAACAGGTAATGAGAAATTGGGTATGAAAAACATCTTTTTGTCGGGATGATTCATAGCAAAAGTACGTGTAGTGTGGTCTGTACGATCTTTTGGAACACCATAGTAATTAATAGTTTTGACACAAACTTTAAGACAGGTACAGGTGAGGAAATCATAAAAATCAAGTTTAAAAAGTTTAGCGCTATGAAATAGTGTGCGTAGGTGATTGAGGGATTCAGCATTTAAGGCGTAAAGATAGTAGAGGTAATTATAGGTCCAATAATCATAGTTTTGTTGAGATTTAATGACTTCTTGGCAGATACGATGACGCTCAGAAATAATACTTAAACGTGTATTAAGATAATTTTCGTATGTAGGTAAGCTTAAAGTGTTCATAAATGATCCCCCTTAAAAAAGGTATGAATAGCAGAACAGTGTATATGATTAAAGTATATGAGAGGTAAGACAGATTTATTTATAAAAACAACTTTTTGCGGAAAACCTTTATTGCAACTATTAGAATAAATTTGTATAATAATAGGATATGAGATATGTACGGCTAACATTACATAAGGAGGTAAAGATGCTGAAGTTAACAAAAACACAACAAAAATTTGTGACACAAAGGAATATAGAACAAACTGTTGTAAAAGGAGAAAAGCATACTGGCAAAACTACTATAGGTATAGGACGTATGCTTTATTTGGCAAATCATAAATGTGGAAAAAATGAACGTATAGTATTTATTGGAGCAAATGAGGTAAAATGCCAGAAGGCTAAAGTATTATTTGAAACAGAATATAATATGCAGACAATTAGTTTGTTTGAAGGTGAAGGGCCACAAGTTGAGGTTTTAAGCATTGATATGCTTATTATGGACTGTTATAATAAGTTATTTGAGAAAAGAAATCTAGAAGTTTTAGAAGAGATTCCAAATGAAATTTTAATAGAGGCTATAAGTAGTATAAAAAAGCAATATCCAAGAGTAAAATTTTTAAATGAAGCGGGTATGGCTTTTATTAATGATGAATTAAATTGGATAAATAGTTGTGGATATTATAGCTTTGAAGAATATAGCATAGCAGATCGTAAAGGATGTAGCATTAAACTTCCTAAAAGAGGGAAAGGTAGATTAGCACTTTGGACAGTCAAAGAAGCTGTAGAAAGTACGCTTAGAAACAATAATAAAGTATTAAAATTAGCATTACAAGCAGAAGTTTTAAATAAGCTAAAAGTTTTGGCAGATTCTGTAGAAGGATATACACATATTATTGTAGACGATGTTCAGTTATTAACAAAAGTACAAATTCAAATCATTAAAGCATTATACAAATCAGGTGACCTATTATTTTTAATGGATAAAACCCTTCATGATAGCCGTTTAGCATGGCTAAAAAGAGGTCAAACATTTAAACAAATTGGTTTCGATATGACAGGGCGTATTAGGACTTTAAGGACAAAAGTCACTAAGAAAAGTACAACTGAGAAAATAGTGGAAATAAAACCTACACCACTTGAAATATTTATGGCGGAAATAGTGCAGAAAGTAAAGATAAAAAAGCAAACTTCTCAGTCAATTAAGATCAATCAATTAGATCATATAAAGGGGAGTAGCAATTTAAAAAATGCAGAGGTTATGTCTAATCAAATGCATTTATTAGGAAACATTACGAGTAAGCTACAAGCACAGCAGCAAAGCAAGCTCCCTTGGTATGTAGAAACTTATAAGTATGTTAATAAGGTAACAGGTATTGAAACTATTTTTCAAAAAGATACTAGTGCAGGCGAAACTTATATTGATGAAGTAAAACAAGAAGAAGTTGAAGTACTGCCATTATATTCTTCGGATATTGCAGCAGGTGCACCTATTGAAATTATAGATGAGGTAAGTGAAAGTTTTGAATTACCAAGTGAACTGGTACAGTATAAGCGTAATATATATATGTTACATGTACAAGGGGACAGTATGATAGAGGCCAATATTGAAGATGGTGATTTTGTTGTCATACAGGCAGGAAATGTGAATAATAATGAAATTGCAGCTGTTTACTATAATGGGGCAACAACTCTTAAACGTATCGTACAAGAAGAGGATTATGTAGTGCTTATGAGTGAGAATGCGAAATATAAACCAATTGTTATTGAAGATGGTGATTTTAGAGTTATGGGGAAATTAATAGGTATTATTAAACCAATGATGTAATAGTATGATTAAAAAGCATGATAAAACTATATGAATAGTTTTGTCATGCTTTTAATATTTAAGAAAGTCATAAGTTATAAGTAAGCGTCAATTCAAGCACGCCTATAAAAAATACGCCACTGCTAGTATACTGTTACTAGCCTTGTGGCGTATTGATATTTTTACATTTTTCAGGAATCGTTTCGGACCATGGCAGAATTTCTGAGATCTGCAAATCCTT
>JAZKZQ010000076.1:0-2188 GCA_045612745.1 Cellulosilyticum sp.
TATAGCGAAAGATATAAACAAGAAAAAACTCTTTTCTCTGATAAATTCAAAAACAATATGAATATGGTTTATTATGCTTTTGCTATACCACAAGAAAATGGAACTTTAACGATTAATACTACATATTTAGAAGAAATTATGGAATTAAAAAATCATGGTATTCGTGTTTTACTAGTTATTGATGGAGCTAATAGTGCACCACTAAAAGCCATGGTTAAACTTTGTGATAATAGTAGTACTAGAGCTAAATTTGTTACAAACATTTTAAATTTAGTTACAACATATAACTTCGATGGTGTTGATGTTGACTGGGAATTCCCTGGACTTCTTTCTAGTCAAGCTGGATATGAAAAATATACAACTGCTGTTGATATTAAAAACTTAAATAGTTTACTAAAAGAACTACGAGAAGGGTTTAATAATTTACAAGATAGTAGTGGTAGTAATTATATTTTATCGGTAGCAACTCCTCCTACATATTGGGGAACAGATAGATTTGATTACGTAACAATCAATAAATATTGTGATTATGTTAATATGATGAGTTATGATTTAAATAAATCTAATGTGGCATCTCACTTAACACATGTATATCAACCAAGCAATAGTTATAGTTATAAATTCTGTTGTGATTATGGAGTATCTTACTACACTTCTTTAGGTTTAGATAAGAGTAAGATTATTTTAGGAGCAGCTGCTTATGGTAAAGCCTATAAAGTGAGTGGTTCTACCCCTAATTCAAAATTACCGGGTCTTGGAATGAATGGAACTCTTGGACAAGTAACAGGATTTGGACTTGCTGGTCAAAGTATAACATGGAATTCTGGTACAATTTATTACACTGGAATTCAAACGTTAATTAATTCTGGTAAATTTACTCAGTATAACGAATATAATAATAGTGGAAAACTCGTTGGATCTTATTTGTACAACGAAACAGATAAATATTTTATTACATTTGATAGTGTCTTATCAGTTGCTGAAAAATGCAAATATGCTAAAAGTCATAAGGGAATGGGTATAATGGTTTGGGCCTATGGCGAAGATGCAACGGATACAATTGTTAACACAATATGTGATAATTTGTAGTTTTAAAGAGCTTTTTAAAGCTCTTTAATTTTTTTATGAAAGTGTTTTCAAAAAAATAATTGAAAGGATTGAAAAGCTTTTCAGAAAATGGTATAATATACAATGTATAAGGAGGCTATACATATATGTCAAAAAAGATATTAAGTTTATTTTCTATTTTCTTTTTGATGTTATTTGTCCTAGTTGGATGTAAAAATCCAGAAGGTAAAATAACAATCCAAGTAGATGATAAAATGGAAGTCGGACAAACATATCAAGTTAAATATGAACTTGAAAATATTGAAGACTCTGTTAAACTAACTTGGACAGTAAGCGATCCAAAAATTGCTGAATTTGATAGTGCTAAATTAACTATTAAAGCATTAGCAGAAGGATCATTTACATTAACTGTTACAGCAGAAAGCGGAGAAACAGCTTCAAAGAAAGTAACAGTTGAAAAAGGTGAGGAACCAAAACCTCATGAACATACAGAAGAAGTAGTAGCAGGAAAAGCTGCGACTTGTACTGAAAAAGGATTAACAGAAGGTAAGAAATGTTCTGAATGTGGAGAAATCTTAGTTGCACAACAAGAAATCCCTGCCAAAGGACATACAGAAGAAGTAGTAGCAGGAAAAGCTGCGACTTGTACTGAAAAAGGATTAACAGAAGGTAAGAAATGTACAGTTTGTGGTGAAGTAACAGTAGCACAAACAGAAATTGCTGCCAAAGGACATAACTTTGCTGAAGGTAAATGTACAGTTTGTGAAGCTGAAGATCCTAATTATGAACCAGTTGATCCAGATCAACCTGATGAACCAAGTTTACCAGCTGGTGTATATTCAATCAGCTATGAAGTATATGGTGGGGTATTATTAAATGAACCTACACAATATGATGGTAAATCAGATGTATATTTATTTACACCATTAAAAGATGGATATCATTTCCAAGGATGGTTTACAAGTGCTGATTTCTCTGGAACAAGAGTAGAAAAAATCGCTAAAGGATCAACAGGAAATGTAAAATTATATGCGAAATGGGTAGCTGTACCATATGCAATCGTTTATGAATTTAACGGTGGAGCATGGGGAGAAGTAGCAGGACCAGAAACATATACAAT
>JAZKZQ010000077.1:0-3049 GCA_045612745.1 Cellulosilyticum sp.
AAGTATGGATGCGAAAGGCTACACGACGTATTATCGTTATGATTTATTAGGAAATCTTATTGAAAAGCGTGAGCCTGTTAAAGAGGAATATAATAAAGTTTTATATAAACTCACCTGCTTTGTATATGATTTAAATGGTAACAAAATAGAAGAAAAACATGGTCTAGATTTTGTAGGTGAAGAAGGCTACCCTAAAAGTTATCATAGTATTTATTTAAGCTATGATAAAAATAATCATCTCATTAAGGTCAAAGATGACTATGGGGCAATGCTACGCTATGAATATAACTGCCTCGGTCAAAGAAGCTATGAAGAACGTAAAATTAATGAAGAGGTTTCTCAGTGCATTCACTATATTTATAATAAAGCAGGTTGGCTCATCCAGAAAAAAGAAGCCCTGGATAGCCGTATGCTCGGTGAAAAAAGAGCTAAAACCTTATGGGCAGTGACACAATATGACTACGATGCTAATGGCAATGTCATTAGTATAACAACACCTAAGGGCTACAAAGTAGAGAGAGCCTATGATGTGTGTGATCGCTTAATGAGTGAACGTGTGGTTGATAAGGAAAATGGCATTGACCGTATCACTTATTATACCTATGATGCTGCTCATAATGTCATTAAGGTAGAAGAACAAAGTGAAGGTGTGGCACCTAACAAGAGAGAGTATACTTATGATTTAAAAGATAGAATAACGCATATTAAAGAAAATGAAAGCTTAGTACAACGCTATTTTTATAATCAAAATGACCAGCTTATAAAAGAGGTAAATGGCATCAACTATAATAGTGACTTAGATGATGGCGTGGGTACTTCTTATACTTATGACTTAAGAGGCAATAGGCTAAAAATAGTCAATGCACTGGGACAAATAGTCGAACAAAATGAGTATGATGCTTCAGGAAATCTACTAGTCCAAAAAGATGCACTAGGCAATCCAATTAACTATGACTATACTATCCAAAACCAATTGTTATCTGTAACGACAGCAAGAACAATTGTAAGGAGTGGAAAGGTGGGAAAGTAAACTAAGGAGGGATAGATATTCAATATTTATATGTAACGTGGGAACATAATTTTGAGGATGAACCAAAAGAATTCTATATGGAACTTAATGAAGAAAGATTTCAGGAGAGAGTTTTAGAAATATTTGAAGATGGAGAAATTGCATATGCAACTAGTAATAAAGAATTCAATACATTCTTGGCAAAGGAAGATTATCCAGATATAGAAGAAATTAATTCAACAGAAGAGTTTAGAGCAAGGTTAATAACAAAAGAAGAATTTGAAAAAGTATGGAAAGTAAAAGTTATGAAGAAATAAAAGTATTATTTCATAGAAGGCCAGGCTGAAAACTTTAATAGAAGTAATACATTTTAGCTTAGGTATAATATGAAGAGGTGAAAAAAATGATAAACTTTATTACAGGAAATATACTAGAGACTAATGCTGATGCAATTGTTAACCCTGTTAATTGTGAAGGTTATATGGGAAAAGGATTAGCATATCAGATAAAAAAACAATATCCAAAAACTTATGAAGATTATTCAGTTACATGTAAACAAGGTAGATTAAAGATAGGACAGATACATTGGTTTAAAGAAAATGAAAAAATGATAATCAATTTTCCAACAAAAGATAAGTGGAGAGCAAAATCAAAGATAATTTATATCATTGAAGCATTACCACCATTAATTAACTTAATTATGAGTAGTGATATAAAATCAATTGCAATACCGCCACTTGGTTGTGGGCTTGGTGGATTGAATTGGGAAGAAGTTAAGCAGATATTATTAGAGTATTTAGAGCCTATTGCATGTAAGGTAGAAATATACATTTATCAGCCTATTTAGTGATATATGGAAATCTAACTACAAAATTATAAGTAAAGAGACTGCAAAAAAAGTTAATATCATGAGTTTATAATAAGTCAATATAAATAGTAATGAATTTCACAGCATATTATTAATAATGCAGTAAGAAGATGAAATGAACTAGCTGAAAGTTGAGTAGGCTAGTTCATTATTTTTTTAGTAGTTCTACAGACATAAGGTAAGCGTAAAATAGGTTCTTTCCAAAGTTAATTGATTCTTAGGAGTAGCGCTCTAGCCCTAGTTCAACAAATACCCATCTCAATAGGTAGTTGTTGAACTAATTGCGTAATTCATTTAATGTAAACGTAAAATAAATCCTCACCTTCTTATCTTATTACGTTGCTGTCATAATAGCTCTATACACTAATTATTGTATGGAGATATATTTATTTATGACAATGACATTAAAACAAGAACAATGGCGTAAGCGTATTAATGAGTGTACAAGTAGCGGACTTAACATTCAACAGTGGTGCAAGGCAAATAATGTTTCACCGGATCAGTATCACTATTGGAAGAAAAAGTTTAACGCACTCTTTTCAAAACAAATTTCTTGTTGCGAAAGGAGTATTTTTTATACGTGCAAGAAAAAGCTATTGCAGTGACTGGTACTACCCAAACTGTTATGGCAGTAAGCGATGTGGTAGAAGGGGTACAGGATTATAAAAAATCACAAACAGGCGACTTGACCCAGTCCTATAATCCTGTCCGTGATACTTTATTTGCAGGTAATGAAGAACTTTACCGTACAGTACAAGGCGGCGTAGAAATGGCATTTGGTCTTGTATCAAGTATTGCAGCAGGTGGTAACTTAGCCAAGTTAGGAGATTTATGTAAGTGGGGTAAAGGGGTTCGTACCCTATCTCATATGGGCATGAATGGTATAACCAGTGCTTTAGATAGTTATGCTACGACTGGAAAAGTAGATTTAAAGAGCCTCGGTTATAATATGGCATTAGGTTATGTTACAGGTCAAACAGGTGGTGCCATAACAAGTAAGATTATGGATAAAGTAGCTACAAATAATATCCTAGTAAAAAAGGGCGTAGAAGTGGTTGCAGGAACAGCTGTAGATACAACCATAGATGGTTTTATGGCCATTTTAACAGGGCAACCTTTTGACCCTAAACAGAGCATAATTAATAATGGTACAGCTAATTTGATTTCAGCTT
>JAZKZQ010000078.1:0-9933 GCA_045612745.1 Cellulosilyticum sp.
AGTTTAAATAGACATTTTTATTGTATAAACTGCCTTTTATTATTTTAATATTTTATAAGGAAACGATTTATAAAATAGATTTATTGATAAACATAAAGTGGTTTCTCTCAATGATTTCACATTACTAAAAACTATAAATAATTAAAATTTATAAATGTGAAATCTATATTTATACCAATCATAAACAAAAAAAGAAACAATCAATTGTTTCCTACTCCAAATGATTGTTTCTTTTTTGTTCACAACATATACTTTGACTTTTCAACAGTAAAAACTAATTAAGAGGTCTCCCCATAATTTATTTGCCTCAATATCTATTTCCTTTTACTATTCTAATAAAATTCCTTTAGCTTTTCTACTTTTCTTGTTTAAACAGCTATTTTTATTGTTTTAATTACACTTTAAGCATTGGTACTGGAAGCACTAGCTTAAGATAAAATTCATTAGTTTCTTCTTTAATAATATAATTTCCATCATATTTTTCTAAAGATCTCTTAATATTTCTGAGTCCTAGTCCATGCAACCATTTATCTTTCTTTTGCGTAATTAACCGCTCATCCACCCACATATTCCTATGTTCTTTAGAATTTTTAATCCTAATAACTAAAAAACCTTGAGTTACTTGACTTTCTAGCTCGATATATTTTTTAATACCAAGATTTTCTATCTTTTCACACGCTTCAATAGCATTATCTAATACATTGGCAAATATACTACACAAATCCTTATCCTCAATAAAGTTACATGACATTAAATTTAAATTAACTCTCAAATCAATCTGTTTTTCTTGACATAGTATACTTTTTTGTCTTAAAATAGCATCCACTACTGAACATCCAGTCTTATATACTTGTGTAGTAGTCTGGACTTCTCTTTCTAAGTCAGTAATATATTGTGTCAGTTCATCCTGCTGTTTAACTAATTCCTTAATACATGCAATATGATTATTTATATCATGATATAATAATTTAATGCGCTCTTGTTCTTCTTCTAATTTTGAATAATATTTATATTCTTCCTCTAATCGCTTTTGTGCGATTCTATGTTCTACTTCAGCTTCATAAAATATAGCTACTTTATTGGCATTCATTACAATTGTTATGTTAGCAATTAATAAACCTATTGTAAGATATAATAAGGCGCCTGCAAATAATTCACCCCTAAAATTCATCCTTTTTAAATAAGAAAACATTAATATTAGAGAAAAAGAATTAATGACTAGTGGTAGTAGTGCTGTCCCTCCTACCCATTTATTATGTACTATACATACTTCTAACTGCTGATAAATCTTAATCTGTCCATTAAGTATTATAACCGTAGCAAGTACCCCTATGGAATATATAACTTTTAACATCACTGTATCTTTAAACACCTTATATATATATATACCATAAATAATACTCTGTACCAAAGTAACGCTAATAACAACTATAGTTACCCAGCTTACTATTACTACCCAACGCTGTACAACTGAAGCTTCGTAAGATACAGACAACATAATCCATATGCTGCCTATTCCCACTATAAAGAGTACAATAAGATTATAACTCTTTACTTCAAGTATAGTATGAATAATTAATAGCAGTATACATAAAGCCTGATAAAGCACTTTATTTATTTTAATTTTGCCTAACATATTTGCTAAGCGCCCCAAAAGATATACTTTAGCAAATGCTAAAATTAATGCATCTATCCAATACCATAAAGTTAAATATCTTTCAAGAAGCATCTCTTATTCTCCTATAATCTTAACTAAGGCATGCTTAAGCTCTTTAGCCTTAAATCTACTAATTGGTATATCATTACCTGCAATACTTAAGTATTCTTTCTCAAATCCTTCAATATATTGCAAGTTCACTAGGTATCCTCTATGGCACCTAAAGAACTGTTCTTGACCTAACATTTTTTCTATTTGCCCCAAACTGATATGTGTATCATATACTTTTCGTTTTGTATATACATTAACTTTTCTACCATATGTTTCTGCATATAAAATGTCACTAACTAAAAGTTTATGCGTAGAATACCCACTTTTAATCCAAATAAACTCCTCTTGCTTCTTTACAATTGATTGTATACATGGCTTTACTTGCCTTGTAAACTCTTCTTGATTAATTGGTTTTATAAGGTAACGTTTCGCATTTACTTCATAGCCCTCTTGCATATATGTTGTTGTTCCTGACAAGAAGATAATATCAACTTCTTTATCAATTTCTCGAAGCTTCCTTGCAGTTTCCATTCCTGTTAGTTTTCCCATTTGTATATCTAAAAAAATGAGTTGTGCTTTTTGTGAATAATTATTCAATAACTGCTCCCCTGTTTCATATTCAATAAACTCATGTAATACTTCTAATTCATTTAATATAGGAGATAGATATTCTTTAATCTGTTCCCTCTGAACTTTTTTATCTTCACAAATTATAATTGTAAACATTCTTCCATCCTCACATTTAATTTGTTCACTTCTTTTACACTTCAATAATATTAATTATTTTTTTCTAGTAATAACGAAGTATCTTAATCAACTTTCATTTCACATTTTTATACATACTCATATTATATTATTGTCATTTAACTTTATCAACTAAAGTATATTTTGTCAAAAAATTGAATTTTTGACAGTGAATAATTATTCTCCAATAAGAAAAGACATCCCCAAATATTTTAGCGGATGTCTTTTTTATATGGTTACATTATGCAATTAAATTTTTCAGCCATTTACCTGATTTTAAACGGAATAGTTCAAATGGTATTTTTATAACCTCCTCTGTACATACAAGGAAAAATACAATATGTACTGGTAATTCAAATGCTACCGCCCCTATAAAGGCTAATGGTACTGAATACAGCCAAATGGTTCCTGCTTGTACAAGCATAGAATAGGTTGTATCCCCACCTCCTCTAAATACACCAATAATCATAATTGCATTGAAGGTTCTAAGTGGCATAAATACAGCCATTACACGAAGTACCTTAACTGCTGCTTCATAGGTTTCTGGTTTAATATTGAACCAGTTTACTACTATTGGTGCTAAAAGCCACATTGCTATACCTAATAGGATGCCAATAAATGGTGTAAGTTTACCAACGTGGGAAGCATATGTATGGGCAGTTTCTTCTTCCTTAGCTCCTATTTTATTGCCAATCATAATAGCTGCAGCACAGCCTATTCCTGTTAAGAAAATGAAAAACATATTAATCAGCGTTGTACAAATTTGCATGGTTGCTGAGGCATCTGTACTAATCTTAGCGTAAGCTACAGCATAAGCTGCTGAACCAATTGAGAAAATAAGCTCATTGATAATAACAGACCAAGAAGTTTTAAAGTATGTCTTGATTGTTTGCATATTAAAATCAATAAGTTCTTTAACTCTTGCTGCTACTTTATTTTTACTAATATACACCACACTTACTATAAATATAACTTCTACAAGACGTGCAATAGTTGTAGCAAGTGCTGCTCCATTTACACCCATTGCAGGTGCACCTAGTTTTCCAAAGATAAATACCCAGTTTAAGACAATGTTAACACCTACACCAATAAGGCTAGCAAACATAGGTACTTTCGTTTGTTCTGTACTTCTAAGTGCTGCTGAATAAGCCTGTGTAATTCCCATGAATATACAGCTTGGTGCCACTATTCTTAAATAACTTACACCTAACTCTATTACCGCTGGGTCATCTGATAAAATGTTCATCATAATATGCGGTGCAAACAATGCAACACCACCAAATAATAATGAAGCAATCATCCCTACCGTTAAGTCTATGCCTAAGAAAGTCTTAATACCTTTTAGGTCACGATTCCCCCAATACTGAGACATAAATACACTAGCCCCTGCATTAATTCCCATTAAACAGAGTGTAAATACAAATATAAATTGGTTAGCAAGCCCTACTGCTGAAATTGCAGTTTCTTGTAAACTTCCTACCATCATCGTATCGACTAAGTTTAATGAAGATGTAATGAAGCTTTGCAGTGTAATAGGAATAGCTAGCATCATCATTGTGCTTAAGAAAGCTTTATCCTTAAGTACCTTTTTCATAATCATCCTCCAAGAATAAATATTTTTACATTTAAACATAAAAAAAGAAACAGCTAATGGGTAGTCTAGCCGCCCATCTGCTGTTTCATATATTTAATGTTATCTTGTTTTTAATTTAACCATACAACATTATGATATAGGTTATGTCAAATGTCAAGTCTATTTACAACTTTCCACTTTCTTACACCCTACCTAGCGTACAGTTGCACCGCTTACCATTTCTCCAAGTGGTCCTACTGCTACTAAGTTACCATGATCATCTGATGCACAAAGTACCATACCTTGTGATAAAATACCACGAAGTTTAACTGGTTTAAGGTTTGTTACAACCACTACTTTCTTACCAACGAATTCTTCTGGTGTGTAGTATGCTGCGATACCAGATACGATTTGTCTTACTTCTTCACCAATTTTAATTTTAGAAACTAAAAGTTTATCAGCTTTTGGTACTTTTTCACATTCAATAACTTCCCCAATTTTAAGTTCAACTTTTGCAAAGTCATCAATTGTAATTTCTGATACTTCTGGTGCTTCATCTTTAGCTTGCTCTTTAGTAGCTTTTTTGTCTGCTTTTTTAGCTTCTTGTTTTGGCTCTTCCTTTGTTTCTGCTGTTGGTGCATGTGCTTCAAGTACTGCAAGTTCTTTTTCTTTGTCAATACGAGGGAACATATTTTCACCTTTTTTAGCTGTTACTGCTTTTAAAAGTGTACCAAATGTATGGATTGAATCCCATGCAGTAAGTTCGCCTCTTGTAATACCAAATTGTGCCCAAATTTTCTCTGGTGTTCGAGGCATAAATGGTTCAATCATAATACTTACAATACGGATAACTTCTGAAAGTGTGTAGAGTACGCCAGCAAGTTTTGCATGATTTGCTTCATCTTTTGCAAGTACCCAAGGCATTGTTTCATCAATATATTTATTCATTCTTCTAATAATTACCCAGATATCTTCAAGCGCATTATTGAAGAATAATTTTTCCATGTTTGCTTCCATCTTAGCAATTTGTTCTTTTACAACCTTTTGAACATCTGCATCAAACTCATTGCCTTCTTGTACCTCTGGAAGTGTACCAAAGTATTTCTCAATCATTGCAACAGTTCTTGATGTAAGGTTACCAAGGTCATTTGCAAGGTCAGAGTTAATTCTTGAGATAAGTGCTTCATTTGAGAAGTTACCATCTTGCCCGAAAGCAATCTCACGAAGTAAGAAGTAACGGATTGCATCACTACCATAACGACCAACAAGTACACTTGGGTCTACTACTGTTCCTTGAGACTTACTCATTTTTCCACCATTAATTACAAGCCATCCATGACCAAATACTTGTTTTGGAAGTGGAAGCTCCATAGCCATAAGCATTGCTGGCCAAATGATTGTATGGAAACGAATGATTTCTTTACCTACTAAATGTACATCTGCAGGCCAGAACTTCTTAAAGTTCGCATCATCTTCTTGTAAATAACCAAGTGCAGAAATGTAGTTTGATAATGCATCAAGCCATACATATACTACATGACCTGGATCAAATTCTACTGGAATCCCCCATTTGAATGATGTACGAGATACACATAAGTCTTCAAGACCTGGTTTTAAGAAGTTGTTAATCATTTCATTTTGTCTTGTTTGAGGTTGAATGAAGTCTGGATGAGACTCAATATACTCAATAAGACGATCTTGGTATTTAGAAAGCTTAAAGAAGTAAGACTCTTCTTTTACTTTTTCTACTGGTCTACCACAGTCTGGACATTTACCATCTACTAATTGATGTTCTGTGAAGAAACTTTCACATGGTGTACAGTAAAGACCTTCATATTCACTTTTGTAAATATCACCTTTATCATAAAGTGTTTTAAAGATTTTTTGTACTGTTTGTTTATGCTCAGCATCTGTTGTACGAATGAATTTATCATAACTAATGTCCATTGTTTTCCACAAATCTTTAATCCAATCTACGATGTTATCCACGAATGCTTGTGGTGTAACATTTTCCTCTGCTGCACGTCTTTCAATTTTTTGACCATGCTCATCTGTTCCTGTTAAGAACATTACATCATATCCACGAAGACGTTTATATCTCGCCATAGCATCTGCTGCTACTGTTGTATATGAATGCCCAATATGAAGTTTATTACTTGGATAATAAATAGGTGTTGTAATATAAAATGTTGGTTTACTCATTTCTTCCATTCCTCTTTCCTTTTCTCATTTTAATGCTTTAATGTCTAATCTTTCAATTATTCATCTTTCACTCTTCATTGTTTTCTGTTTTTGAGAGACTTAGTCTAAAAAACAGAAAAACCTCGTCTCTATGACTATGCTTAACACATTCTCATAGAGACGAGGTATTATATACACTCGTGATACCACTCTAATTCATTTATGCCTCACGACATAAACCTCAGTAAGTACGACTACAAAGCATTTATATGCTTGGCATTTGTGTGCTTTGGTAGCTTATACTTCGTTGCTATAACAGGCAACCCCTGTTGCAGCCTAAACTTCATCATAAATGTATAAAGTTGTCGGTGCACCACTCCAAGACCATCTTCAATCTATATCCTTTGCTTCTTCTCAGCTCCCGAAGCTCTCTTTAAAAGTCTCATAGATTTACTCTTCTTTTCACTGTGTTTTTCCTTTAATCCTTGCTATTCTATCATAGTCTGCCCATTTTTACAACATATCCATACACCTAAAAAATAAGTTTTATGAGAAATTTGCAGACCATTTTGTAGATAAAAGTTAGGAAAAGAAGGAAGGATACCAACTATTTACCATATTGAATAAATTTTAAACTTCTAATGATAAGGGGTAGATTATCCTTATTGGTCCAAATAATTAAATAGGGATATGTCTTACCCTCTACAGTAACAGGTGTCTTATATTGTACAACTAATGCTGTATCTCTATCTGTTATAATATCACCTTGGTCCGCTGAAGGAATAATTTCTCTCGCTGGCTGACCATCGACTATTAATTTTTTAATCGTAGGCTTAGAGCCGTATGGCATATAGGGTTCATCTATTTCCTCTTGTACTGCTGAATCTATATTGTCCTTATTACTTTCATATCCACTCACTTCAAAAAATCCACTTTTTCCTTCATACTTATCTTCATAACGAGGATTTTTATTCCAGCTAGCTGGATACTTAAAAGTAATACCAAATGCATCACTAATATAGTCATCTAAATTTGACTCCAACATATTTGCAAATGGTTCCTGTTCCTTAGGTGCTCCTTCTCTACGTCCTATAAAGTTACCACTAAGACTTGTAAAAGCCAAAGCACCTATTCCTATGGCTGAAATCATCTTATAATTCATATTACTTACCTCATAAAAATACGCTTCTGTAATATGATATTTTTTTCTTCAGCAATATGTTCCCTAAAACTGCCAAAAAAATCCTTTATTTTTTCTTAAAGCTTAAACAGTCAGTTTCTGTATAAATATCAGCCTCTTCTTTACTACCTACTTGTATTTCATTAAGGGTACAATGCTCAGCCGCATTATAAACACAAGTATCTACGCGGCAAAGAATGGCATCAATATCCCCTCTATTATTGGTATATTGGGCTAAGTCACTATAACCTAAACGATTTAAGAAAGTCCCACAGCATGTACAACATGAATCTTGTGAGCCCTTTCCTCCTATATTAACAATACTTGCACAGCAATTTTGCTGATCTTGATTATAAGAACATGTTCCTACACTACAACTAATTCTTGGCATATTATTTTCCTCCTTGATGCTACTATTTAAAATATCTGTCTAATAAGCCCTTGAATGCACAACCATGTCTTGCTTCATCCTTTGCCATTTCATGTATAGTATCATGAATAGCATCTAAATTTTGTTGTTTTGCAAGAGTAGCAAGTGCTTTCTTACCTTGACAAGCACCATATTCTGCATCAACTCTAGCCATTAAGTTAGCTTTAGTATCCGACTTAACAACCTCACCTAAAAGCTCTGCAATTCTAGCAGCATGATCAGCTTCCTCATAAGCAATACGCTTATAAGCCTCAGCAACCTCTGGGTAACCTTCTCTATCAGCTTGTCTACTCATAGCAATATACATTCCAACCTCTGTACATTCACCCATATAACCAGCTCTTAACTCTTCCAAAATTTGTGGATCTACACCCTCAGCAACAGCAATTCTATGTTCATCTGCCCACTGCAAGGTCTCTTCCATCTCCTTAAACTTATCACTTCCCACATTACAAATAGGACATTTTTCAGGAGGTGCATCCCCTTCATAAATATACCCACATACAATACATACGTATTTCTTCATTGTATCATCCCTTCTTGTCATAATTTCACGTATACATGTATTATTCCTGATATATCTTTTTTTATTCCTAATACCTTTGTCTCTATGCAAAATAACAAGTTCGTACCATGTAAAGCGTCAGTCACATTTACCTACTTCTTATGCGCACTATAAAACTCCTTTAATGCCATCTTACATTGGACTGGAAGCATCGTCTTCTTCACACCTTGCAACGCTCCCTCTATAGCTAATAACCTATGAATACATGCTGTTTCATCAATCTCCTGAATCTTAAGCCATGCCTCTTTTGCACCTATATTCTCTAGGTCCTCATAAGTATTTATACCCACCTCATTCAATTGTCGCTCTATTTCTTTTCCTATATTCGGTAGTTTTGATAATTCTCCCATTTACACATCTCCCTTACTGTACTCTGAATCTATCTTAATTATAACCACTATCTAATAATAACTTTCTTTTCCTCTTCCCCTCATGTGTCAAAAAGAAAGCCTGGCACTTGTACACTATTAGTCTACCTTCGAAACAATCTGTTGCTACGCTTAGTGAAGATAATAAAAGAGGTTTTAGGTGTGCTGTCTGAACGCAGCGTAGCGTAGTGAGTTCACACCGTTTCTTTTATTATCGAACTTAGCGTAGCACAGATTGTAGAGCGTGTAGCTAATAGTGTACAAGTGCCGAGCAGCCCCTTTTGCGGGCACCCTCATCCAATCTTTTCAAAGTAACTCATTAACTTTTTCTTTTTTCTTCCCCTCATGTGTCAAAAAGAAAGCTTGGCACTTGTACACTATTAGCCTACCTTCGAAACAATCTGTTGCTACGCTTAGTGAAGATAATAAAAGAGATTTTAGGTGTGCTGTCTGAACGCAGCGTAGCGTAGTGAGTTCACACCGTTTCTTTTATTATCGAACTTAGCGTAGCATAGATTGTGGAGAGTGTAGCTAATAGTGTACAAGTGCCGAGCGGCCCCTTTTGCGGGCACCTTATTTATTTAATCATTCCCCCCTGGAACATTGCTTCATATACTTTTTCACATTTGTACATGATTTTTTCACAACCTACGAACCATTCAAAATCACCTTCTACACGACATTTATATGTATAGTCTCCTTTTACAAAGAGTTTTGGTCCTCTATAGGGATATTCTTCTCTACTTTTCTTTAATGCTTCTTTTAAAATGCTTATATCAAAATTAGGACTTGTAGCTCTGCCTGTGTAATTAAGTCCCCATACTGGTATATTGTTCTCCCATAAGGCTTCTTCCCCTACAAATTGCTCGCTACCTAAATAGGTATCGATATATTTAAGGTCATCTTTTTCATACAAGAAATCATGTGAATTTGGTCTTGTACCCTTCACCTCATTTTGAGTCGCTGCATAGGTACTTTTCTTTGCCTCGCATAAAAATTGAATTAATGTCTGTTTATCTATATTCATATTTTACCCCCTCTTACCTTATTGAGAATCTGAATAAAAAGTATATTCTATTTATTCTATTTTACCATTTTTAAAATAATAACCCTAGTTTTATCTTTCCTCTTTAATATAGAATAAATATAGGCGTTTGCGAAACGCCTTAACCCGTATAAATACG
>JAZKZQ010000079.1:0-5915 GCA_045612745.1 Cellulosilyticum sp.
GCAGAAAGCGTTTTTGGGGTCGTTATAAGGGAGAGAGAAAGTAAGGTTATTAATACTGTTTATAACTTCTTCTTCTTGTATGTTTAAAGCATTTTGCAATATAGCTATTTTCTTTCTATTCTTATCAAAAACTTCTAGCACTTTCTCGCCCCCTCTATAAATATCTTTCTGTATATAATAGTTGCCCTACCAATGTCCCACCGCTTGCCGTCTGTACTGTTAATGTTGTAGTGTCTCGGCTAATCATTATCCAGTCGCCATTGTATAAGTGTAGTATGTTTTCACCGTTCATTGTGGCGTTAAATACATTACTATCTATCCTTAATTCTCCATTTGGTGGAATAGTAACCTCTATTCTTGCCATTTGCTTTTCTAATACATTAGCTGCTATCTCTGCGTTTAATTGTTCCGCTACCAAAAAGTCGTAAAACACATTTTTACCAATAAACAAGTTACCATTTAAATCATCTTCAAGATTTAAGGCCATCTCGATATTTTTACCCAGATAGCAATCAACATTAATTTCTTCATGTAGATCATCTATTAAATAAATAATCTTGTCTGCGTTTGCTTTACTTGTTAAATCTTCTTTTAACTCTGCTTTCACACTATAGCAAGTACTAATATTAGCTGTTGCCTGTAATTCGCCGAATAATTCTGCTTCAATCAAAGTAGCACCATGTAAAGAAAAAGAAGTAAAAACTCTTTCTAAGCATTCAGTAGAGAAGCTAATCGTCTCACCAAATCCCGAAATGTTCCACAAATTCTCATTTAATTCCGCATTAATCTTTACAACTTTAGTTGCACCGTCTTTTAAGCCAAACCTTAACTTGCCATATTTACCGTTATACATAATCTATCACCCCTAGTTGATAGAAGCTTTTAAGTTACTTGCTAAAATCTGTACATTATGCCCTTTTTTAATTTCTTTATTTGGTGAAATAGCACCAATAAAAATAGGATTACCACCTGTTAAAGCGTCCATAATTGCAAAGTGCGTCATGTTACCCCAGTCTGTAGACGGTATGTTAAAAGCAACATTTGCTGAATTTTCAATTACCATTCTTTCATTTGCATTTTCCACTGGCGGCGTAAATGTAACAGCTTCTCTTTCGTAGTTAGCAGCACTAAATTCATTACCTAGGCTTTCAGGATTACCGCTAAATAAGCCTATAGCTGGTGTAGCTGCTGCTAGTGTGTTACCTCTAAAGAGATTTAGCAATCTAGTCTTATATGTAGTAGACAAGTTACCATTTAAATAAAAGATGATTTCATCTTCTAATAGCGTAGGTGCTTCATTTGCTTTAATTGATAAAGGTTCTGTTAATTCACCATAAGCTAACATATTGCCACCTGTTAAAGCGTCTGAAATACCGATATGAGTTACTGTACCGCTATCTACACTAGCCTGCTCAAATGTTACTGTGGCAGCATTAGTAATACCAACCCCACCATTCATAGCTACTGGCGACTTAAAAGCAACTTCTACACGTTGATACCCGCTATAACTTGCTTCTATTCCTGCTGCTCCTGTTTCACTTGGATTGCTTAGATATAATCCTATGTATACTTTGGTTGGTGCACTAAAAGGGACACCTCTAAGAGTGTTTAAAAACTTTTCCTCAAAATAATTGGTTGCGTACATTCAAATTACCTCCTCTTTTTAGTTGCTGTAATTGTAATAATTTTAATAGGCTGATTAGTTGTGTTCTTCAAAACTAACAAGCAAGGTGTTTCGGCTGTGCCTTTATAGTCTATTTTTGTGACTGTTTGGTTGATCGGTGTGTATGGTACATCTTTATAAGCAAAAGGCTCTGCTATAAAGTGCAATTCAAACTCTCGCATTACCTCTTTAGGCATTGTTTCGACTTCTACGCTGTCATAAATTTCGGCTATGTAATACTTGTCTTGTTCATCCCATAACGTCAATTTGCCTTTTCTACTTAACCAATAAGCGATTTCTCTTGTTTCTGCTCTTGTAAGTTTTCTGGTTAATACGCAAGTAATAGTAATTTCTCTTTCTTCATAGCACTTTGCACCGTAGTCGTATCTACCATTTACACCTGGTATATTAATTTTTCTTTCCCGCTTCTGCGGGAGGAAAGAGTCCATAGCAACTACCTTAATTCCAAAGTCGTCTAAGCTATTCTTGTCTATAAATGTAAAGCTATTCCCTAACATTGTACTATTCCCCTTCCTCTTAATCTTCTTGCTACTTGATTTCCTAGTTCTCTGCCTAGGTCTTTGCCTTCGTTTGTGCTGCCGTAATTATTTACTGTGATAGGCATACTAGAATTGTTGTTTGTTGTGGTTGTGTTAGTTGTAACATTACTATTTGCACCGCTTGCAAATTTACCACCTGTAATAGCTATTTCGCCATTTACTGCTGCGTTCATCTTGCCTACTAAATCATCTACATCTACTGCATTTGCAAGCTTGCTGCACATTGCGGACATGCTGTTTACTACACCACTTGAACCACTATCTATACCACCACTAAAGCCTTGATCTACAAATTCACCCATTTTTCTAAACACTCTTGAAGGCGAATGAATATCAAGTTTATTCTGCGCTTCTTGTATCATCTTGTCGCATAGCATACCGATAGCTTTTACAGCTCGCCATGTTTGATTTAAGATACCGTCTGCGATACCGTTTGCCATCTGTGCACCCATTTGATAATTTTTACGATACATTTCTACGCAAGCATCCTCTACAGCTTGAGCACATTTGCCTTCATTATCAATGACCGCTTCGTATTGCTGATTAAGGTTATCCTCTTTATCTTGAGTAAGTGACTTATTAATACCCATAGCCATAATAGCGTTTGCGTCTTGAATATTAAGTGACTGTTGCCCACCATCTTGTACAGCTTGAACCATAGCTTGTTGGCCTGCTTGTATTGCCGCAATCATAGCTTCTTGTTGTTGCTCGATCATGCTTTTTTCTTGTTGATACTGTTCCTCTTTTACAGCTATTTGTTCATCTGCATTGGCCCTTACTTCATCCATTTGCGCTCTAATAGCTTCTTTTTTAGCTTTAAGCTCTTGCTGATATTTCCATTCATCGAAAGCTTGTTGCTTTTCAAATAATTGTTCATTTAGTCTTTGCTGTTCTTCTGGATTACTAGCTTCTGCTAATTGCTGTTGTAATTGTTGTATGCTTGTTTCATAATCGGCCATAGTAATATTGTTTTGTCTTTCTTCTTCTGCTTCATCTATAGCATCCAACTGTGCTTGTAAAGCATCTAGTTGACTATCTCTATTACCGTTAATAATGTCCTTTTCAGCATCAACACGTTCTTTTAATTCATCTAGTATCTTAGCGTTAGCATCTTTAACGTCCTGAATTTCTTTTTCTCTAATTTCCTTTTTAACACGATAGATTTCTTTTTCGATTTCTTTCGTTTCTTCTTTGTGGTCTTTAGAGTAGTCCTTCATGCGTTCGTAAGCTGCCAATTCATCTTGCAAAGACATTTGATTGTAATACTTTTTATCTGCTATGAATTGTTTAGAGTTCGCAAGTCTTTTTTGGTATGCTTCTTCATCCGCTTCTAAAATTTTGTCTTTGATTTCCTGTATTTCTTTTTGATTGCCTTTAGCAGCGTTTAAAAGTTGTTGATAAATATATTTTTCATCTTCTAAGGAGAGTTGATTAGCTTCTTTTTTACGTTCTATATAGTCGTATAAAGCTGTTTTCTGTGCTTCGTACTGTTCTTTCTTGCTTTTGCTCCACGCTTTGTCTTGGGCTTTTTGTTTTTCAAGAAAAGCCTTACCATTAGCTAGCACGCTGTTGCACATGTCTGCTGTGGCCTTGCTTGCTTCTGGTGCACTATCATTAATACCTTGTGCCATACCTGCACCAACCCATTTACCTACATCATCTTTAAAAACTCTTGAAGGTGAATGAATGCCTAAAGCATCTTTAGCAGCTTTAACCGCATCACTACACAAACTTGAAATAGCGCCGCCAACGCTTTTTACCATAGATTTAATACCGTTAATTAACCCTTGGATAATCTGTTTACCAATCGCTAATAAATTAACCTTAGCTAATGGATTTTTGATATTAGTTATAATTTCGGTAATACTTTTTATAATTGTAGGTATATTCTTAATTATGCCTGCTGCTAAATCACCAACCATCTTAAAGCCCATCTCTATAATTTGAGGTAAATGGCTAATAAAGCTATTTAATAACGTAGCTACTAGTGTTTGTGCTGACTGTAATAACTTTGGGGCATTCTGTATTAAGGCGGTAGCCAACTTTACAACTATTTTTGTAGCTGTATCTACTATCTTCGGTAAGTTTTCTAGTATCTTATCTACTAACTTACCTATCAACTCTGGGCCTTTTTCAATCAGTTCGGGCAACGCTTGCTCAAGACCCTCTACTAAGCCTTCGATTAGTTGAAGTCCTGCATCTATAATTGTGTCTAAGTTGTTAATTATTCCGTCAATTATGTTAGTAATCATGTCTAAACCTGTTGTAAGTAGCTGGGGCATCGCTTCTCCAATTCCTTGAATAAGTGATGAAATTATTGTGCTCCCTGCTTCTAAAATAGCTGGCATAGCACTAGATAAAGCATCTCCTAAACTTTGGATTATTTTACTTACTGAATCGGTAATGGCTGTTGGATTACTTGCAATACCGTCTGCTAAAGCTTTTATTAATTCACCGCCCATCATGATTAACTGTGGGGCTAAATCCACAAAAGCTTGTAATAACAGACCACCAAGCTGCCCCAGTGTTTCTAAAATCGTAGGTAAATTTTCAATAATCGCCTGTCCAAAAGATTGTAATAGTAGTATTGCTCCTGCTACAAATTGTGGCATGTACTCATTTAATTTAACTAATCCTTGAGCTAACATATCGCCGATAGCGGTCATCAAGCCGTCTATATCGCCACTTTCTATTGCTGCACTTATGTTAGGCATATTTGTAGAAAACCAATCAGCAAATTCGTTTAATTTGGGTAATATTTTATCGCCAAGTGGAATTAAAATTCCAACTTCGAACTGCCTACCTATGCCACTTAAAGCTTCACCAAATGTGTCGTACTTGATAGCATTTATCTCTTGCATGGCATCTTTGGTTTGGTCGATTGTGCCGTTTACATTAGTTAGTGCTAAAGTAGCATCTGCTCCCATGTCTTCCCACATTGTGCCCCAAAGTGCAACGCCAGCTTGGTTCTGCAATACTTTATCGCCACAATTAGCTAATGCTTCATTTACTTGTTGAAAGGCTTTTTCTGCTCCCTCGCCACCATTAGCAAATGCTTGTGTTATTTTGTCAGCATCCAGTCCTAAAGCCGAGAAAGCTTCTTTTGTGCTGTCTGAACCATCTTTTGCACGAATACCAAACTCTTTAATAGCATCCCCAAGCTTGTCATAATCAAATACACCTTTCTGTGCACCGTTAGACATCATATTAAACATATCCTCGGCATCCAAGCCTAGTTGTTTAAAGTGTACAGAATACTCATTGATAGAGTCTAGCAAGTTGCCGTTTTTATCTAAGCCGTTTTGAGCACCTTGAGCGATAAGATTAAAGGCTTCTTCACCTGTCACACCAAACTGTTTCATCATCATGTCAGCCGCTCTAGTGCTTTCTGTTACTTCCATGTCAAAAGTATCTCTAAGAATTAAAGCATTTTTAGTAAAATCCTCTAAAGCTTGCCCTGCTAACCCTGTTTGCTGTTTAACATTAGCCAAAGACTCTGCTACATCCTCGAAAGACTCGCCGTAATTATTGGAATAAATAGAAAGCAAAGTATCTTTTAAGCCTTCCATCTCCTCTGCTGTGGCTCCAGTTTGAGCTTGCAACGTGTTTAAAGCACCTTTGCATTCATCTGCTGTCTTTGCTGCACTTACCCCTACCCCTACCATAGCTGTGCTTATTGCTGCAACTGCTGT
>JAZKZQ010000080.1:0-6326 GCA_045612745.1 Cellulosilyticum sp.
TCTAGAACGTTTTAAACTAAGTGAAAAAGTAAGCATAGAGAAAAATAGTTTTACTACAACAAGTTTATCAACGGGTCAACGAAAAAGATTAGCCTTAATAAAGAGCTGTTTAGAAGATAAGCCGATTATTATATTCGATGAAGTTGCAGCTGATCAGGACCCTACATTTAAGAAATACTTTTATGAAGATATACTAAAAGAACTAGTGGCTAAGAATAAAATGGTAATTGTTATTACTCATGATGATCACTATTATTATTTAGCAAATCAAGTTATTAAATTAAATGAAGGAAAAATTGATATATAGATATAAGCGTCAATTAAAGCTTTAGTTTCTCGGCAAACTGATCACCGATATATCCTTTGTCACCTATGATAAGTATCATGGAACACCTCCCAAAGAATTGTCCTATCATCTACATTTACAGCTGTTATTTCTATATCTGTGATATAACCTTCTAGAGTAACTGCAGCATGAAGTTTTAGACCCTAGTAAGTTTTTTTTAGAAGTACAATAATCATAAGATGAAATATCTTTGAATTGCTTGCTAAAATGAGCTCTAACATGTGATGTCGCCCATTTTTAGTTTTTAGTGTAATGGTAAGATATCACATGATTGGAGCTTATTCTATTAAAGAGGATTCTAGGTTCGATACTGGGTTTTCTTTCTTTGTGAGAGTATGCCGGATATAATTTTGTATAATTTAATTCCTCCAGTATGTGGCTAAGGAGTGGAACAGAATCATCTGGTGCAACCGCTGTTTCAAAATCTATAGGGAGTGGGAGTTAATAGTCTCCACTAAGTTCAGTATACTGTTTTTGTTGTTTTATGAGGTTGTTCATAAACGTAGTATAACAATAGAGGCAGGGGATTATCCCCAGTCTTAAATTTTTATATAAAAGTAGGGCTATCGCACACTTAATCTAATTAATTGTGCGATAGCCCCATTTTTATCTCATGTAGCAGTCGCATCAGCGAATAATGCTTTATCCATTTTTGATTTAAAACCAGTACTATGTTCCATTGCTTTTTCATCTTCAGCACTAAAAATACCTGAGCGACGGAAAAGTACCAATAGTATCAAATAAGCTGAATGAAAAGCTCGTAATAAGTACTAAAGGAATTTTTGAAGTATCTGAGAATAATGAACCTAGTCCCTCGGGTGTAAAAATAGCTAGAAATGTACTAAGTAAAGCAGCACAAGTTTCTAAGAAACTTACAGTATCAGCAGTAGTAGTAACACCAAAAGAAATACCGATAAGTGTAGTAGTTATAATACCGATTAAGATAGCCCCTTTACTTTAAGTATCTGTAAGACAATGATGAATACAAGACTAATAATAAATAATATAAGTGTAGGTTGATTAAGCGTAGAAAGTGCAGGAACACCAGCTGTAAACTTAATCATACCTACATTTAAAAGTCCTATATAAGCAACAAAAATACCTATTCCGCATAATATCTTCCTTTCCTTTACAAAGTTTTAGAATATAAAAATATTAATAATTAAAAATTTTTAATTAAAATAGGTATATATCATATCTATTTTGTTGAGGTTTATCAAACTTTTTAATATTTAAGTCAAATAATAATATGTTCGTACTAAGTTTAGGAATGTATAAGAAAGATTAGTAAAAGATAGTTATAAGTAAGGAGCTACCTGCTTGTTTAAAAAAATGTTAGAAAATAGCACCTTATTTGTATATAAAGCATATTTTGTAGTAAGGACAACAAATAAGATTCTTTTAGTCCCTGCTCCTAAATGAATTTTTTTGAGTTCTTTAATCTATTGTAGAAGGGAAAGATGTGTATGGCAAATGCATGTACCCTATATCAAACAGAACAACTTACTAAAAAATTCGTAGCAACTATTGCTATTCCATTAGGCTTTGAAATTATAGGAAATGGTGAAGATCCAACTTATCCTTATACCACATATCTTTCATTAGATAAGAGTGCTGTAAGCGTAATAGAAGAAACTGCAATTTTACCAGCTACGGTACAAGTTCCAGACCTAAGCAATCCTGGCCAGACATTAGAAGTACCATGTGAAACAAAGATGCGTCAATTTAGACTTAGAGGTCCTTTATTCTATAACTCAGTTGTATCTGGATTTGTAGCAACAGATCCACTTAATCCTACACCAGTAGACCCTAATGACCATGTTAATATTGCAGCTGTAACGGCTTTTAGTAGTAGTAAACCAGTTCAAATAGATGATATCATTGCTTATACTTGCTATGAATGTGATCTTCCAGATGATGTTATTAATGGCTTTGAAGTAACCATCGAGCAAGGCACAGAATTTATCATCAATAATGAAGGCGAACAAATTCCTCATACAACATTAGATCCATCTAATTTCTTTGATGAACTAAAAGGTACAGCTACGCAGGTTATTTATATTCCATATACTTTAGCGCTTACACCAACTGTAGTAATTTAAGTAATATAAGAGCAGGGAGATTGACTAAGAGGCAAAATCTTAGAGTAATCCCAAAGATTTTGCAAAGATTTTGTAGCAAAAGAATACTAATCTAATGTTACAAAGTTAGTAAATACCCTATAGAGATAACTATAGGGTATTTTTTATAAGTAGAGAGTTGGAATTTTATAAAAAGTTAAGGTAGCTATATTAGCATGAACAATATGGTGAAAAATGAATATTTTAGTAATAGGAGAATTTAAAAGGCAGGTAAATGGGAGGAAATAAGATGGAGCTAGGTAAAAAAATAAAAAACGTATTGAATGGAAATAAAAATATTTTGCAAGAAGAGTTTGATTACTTGACTATACTACCTGAAACTCAAATAGAACAGGGACTTTTAAATAATTCAGTTGACCGTTTAGCTACAAGTGGCCTAATGTGCAATATAGCAGATTGGAAAACAATTACGAAAGATACTGTATTAAGTGTGGAAGTACCATTAGGATTTAAAAGAAACCTAGAAGAAGCCTTTGAAGTATTTGTAAGTATTGATAAGAGTTTTTTATATACTAGAGATATGATGCAAATGAAGACAGCGGATATTTATATTGATTTAGAAGATGGTACAACTCAGACTATGAGATGCCTAGCAGAAGTGATTCAGAAGTTACTTGAGGGAGAATTAATAATTAATACAATTGTAAAAGGCTTTAAGGCTATTGATTTTTTAAATGCAAATGTATCTTCTACTCAACTACATTTAGAAGAAAAAACAGCTTTTACACATACACAAGGCGTATTATTTAATGAACAAATAGGTTATATGTGCAAAGAATGTAATAGGGATGAGCAAGAAGTTATTGTAACGGTAAATATTGGTAGGCCGTTTATTATATTAGCAGATGGCACAAGAATTGAAGACGGACAGGTAGAAGGACTTAGTACAAAAGACATATCAGCTAGGCAACAAATAACCTTTGACGATGTTTTAAATGGCATGGAAACAATTATGATAAGTATACCATGTCAGATTACTGCACAAGTAGAAATAGAGATTATTTCATAAAGAAGATGAGAGCTTATGATGAAGCAGCGCACAGTTATATTTGTAATTACTAATGGAGCAGGATTAGGGCATTTAACGAGAGGGCTTGCTATTGCTAAAAGACTAAGAGCAATTAATATACAAAGTGTTTTTTTTACAACATCTTTAGCCACAGAACTCATTCGTAAAGAAGGATTTATATATTTTTATATACCAACAAAGTCACTTTTTCCGCAAGAAGTAACAATGAGTTGGTGGGTAGATTTTATGAGTAAACAGCTAGATGAGGTAATAAAAATATATAACCCCTTATGGGTGGTGTACGAGGGTGTGCTGCCTTCAAGTGGGGTAAGTATGGAGATAAAAAAATATCACCATATAAAAAGTATTTGGATTAAACGAGAAAACTATAAACCTGGATGGCAGGAACTAGATGCACTTGAGCATCATTTTGACTTAATTATTGTACCTAAGGAAGTGGGAGAAAATTATATAGGGATGTTAGAAAAAAGTCAAAAGAGATATTGCAACCCTATTATATTGTTAGATGAAGAAGAAGCTTATTCTAGAGAGGTAGTACGCACAAGATTAGGGGTAAAAAAAGATGAGAAGTTATATTATGTACAATTAAGTATAGGAGGAAATATGGAACTACAAAAAATGCTAATTCCTATTCAAAAAAGTTTATTAAAAAGACAAAAGACAAAATTAATTATTGGGGAATCACTATTAGACCGACCTGTTACAATTATTGATAAAAATATTAGAGTGGTCAAAATTTATCCTAGTTCAAGTTATTTTAAGGGTATAGATTTTGCCATAGCAGCAGCAGGATATAACACTTTTCATGAATTAGTAAAGTTTAAGGTGCCAACATTATTTATTCCTAATAAAGATACAGTTGTGGATAATCAAGTCAAGAGAGTAGAGAATTTAGAAGTACAGCATGCGGTATTACAACTGAAAAAATTAGAGGAACTTGATTTAAAGATAAATCTTTTAGAAAAGCATCAGAGGCAAATTATTAGAAGCTTGAAAGCATATGAGAAGCCTAATGGTGCAATAGAAGCTGCCAAGATAATAGCTGATATATTAGGGGAATAATAGGGGAATAGTGGAGAGTGAGGGGAGATTATGGGAGTAGTAACATCGATATTAGAGAAGAAAATTAAAGTGGCTATCATTGGACTTGGTTATGTAGGCTTGCCACTAGGGGTAGCTATTGCAAAGGCTGGATATACAGTGTTAGGTGTAGATTGTAATGCAAAATGGGTAGAGACGATTAATAGTGGTATTTCAAATATTATTGATGTAAGTTCAGAAATATTAAAAGAGCTTGTTGAGGATGGGAAATTAAAGGCAAGTACAGATTTTAGTACTGTTACACAAGCTGGTGCCATTATTATTTGCGTACCTACACCACTTAATAAGGCAAAGGAACCAGATTTATCTTATATTATAAGTGCTATGGATGGGATTATACCTTTTATAAGTAAACAGACACTTATTTCATTAGAAAGTACAACTTATCCAGGAACTACTGACGAATTAATAGTAGAGCGTATTAAAAAAGAGAAGGGGTGGCATGTTGGAGAGGATTTTTATGTATGTTATTCTCCAGAACGTGTTGACCCAGGAAATAAAACTTTTTCTGTAGAAAATACACCAAAGGTAATTGGAGGAAGTACAGAAAAATGTTTAGAGGTTGGCAAGGCATTGTATGAATCATTTTTACCTCAAGTAGTAGGTGTAAAATCTACGAGAGTTGCGGAGATGAGTAAGGTACTAGAAAATACATTTAGATGTGTGAATATTGCTTTAATGAATGAAATGACAATGATGTGTGAGCGTATGGGAATTGATATTTGGGAAGTTATAAGGGGAGCATCTAGTAAGCCATTTGGATTTATGCCATTTTATCCAGGACCAGGAGTTGGAGGACATTGTATACCATTAGACCCACTGTATTTATCCTGGGAAGCTAAAAAGTATAATTATTTTAGTCGATTTATAGAGACGGCATCAGATATTAATAGCAATATGCCTTATTATGTAGTAAGTCAAATTGTTAAACTTATTAATGAGAATAATAAGTTATTAAAAGACAGTCATATTTTCATACTAGGAATGAGTTATAAAAAGGATATTGGTGATTTAAGAGAGTCTCCTAGTTTAGAAGTTTATGAGCTATTAAGAAAAAAAGGTATAAATGTTGCTTTTTATGATCCATATGTAACAAGCTTTCAAGGAAAAGAGGGCCTTGTAGAAGGCACACCACTAACAATAAAGAATGTGGAGAAAGCAGATATCATAGTAATTCTTACAGATCATTCTAATGTTGATTATCAGTGGATTGTAGAACATGCACAGCTAGTATTTGATACTAGAAATGTGTGTCATGACATTGAAAGTACAAAGATTATAAAATTGGGGCAGAATGTGGAAAAAAGCATATAGTATAGTAGTGAGCAATTTGCAAATAAAGGAGAAAAACATGGAAAATATGGGATATTACCATGAAGTTAGGCAAGTTACATTAAAGAAGTTGTTAACGAGTGGTAAAATAGAAATAGAATGTATTTCCGATATGGCTGAAATGCAGAGAGATATTGTGTTAGGTGAAATACGTCAAATTGCTATTTACGGAAATTTATATAATCGAAACAATGAACCATTATGTGAACAAATAATTAGAGTAGTCAAAAGATATAACTATTTAGGAAAAGAATTAGTAGAGGTTGTGGCATGCACGAAGACAAATGCTAGAGGAGAATATAGTGTCATAGTTTGTGGTACAGAAACAGAGCATTTTGATGTGCTTATAGAAGGTATCAAGGAGTGCCAGTACAAT
>JAZKZQ010000081.1:0-10667 GCA_045612745.1 Cellulosilyticum sp.
GATTTAAGCAGACGTCAAAATATTTTTTAATAAACTTTTCATAGATAAACTTAATGGAACGCACCTCTTGAATAGCAAGGAATGTACATATCAATAAGATAAAGTTATTAAAGCCACGCTTATAAAATAAAGGCTTATAAAATAAAGGCTTATAAATGAGTAAGTATTGTTTTATAGGTTTGAATATTGATTTTTTGTTAATACTAAGCATATGACTAAGTCCTTTTCTGTGTTTATTGTGCTTTTGCAATCATAGTATTTACAGAAATGAGTGACTGGTCATTTGTATTTATTGAATTTATAATCTATTTTTTTTTAAAGTGGTGTAAATTAATATAAAATGGTTTAATGATTACTTTATGCCACAAGTTAGTATACTTATTACTATATAATACTGAAATAAGTTGCTCTCCTACACATTTTCCTTTATATAAACCTGTTGCCATTTAGTCACTATATAAATCACTATAAAAATAATTACATAAAGTACAAAAGCAGCTGTTGCTAATATTTCATAATTTAACTTTAAAAAATTATTATTCATGAAATGCTGTAAAAGATATATTTTTTCATACGGATAATCTCCTTGCAAAATATATATTTCACGAAAAATTTTAAAACAATTAAGTAGTGATATAATACTCGTAAAGAAAAGTATAGGGATTAAATATGGAATCTTTATAGAAAATCCAATTCTCCAGAAACCTGCCCCTTCCATACTGGCTGCTTCCTCATATTCAGAAGGCATTGTTAAAAGAGAACTAATAATAAGTAGTACATCATAACCTATATTCTTCCATAATATAATGCCGATAATTACAAAAGGTGCATATTTACTTTGTAGCCAGTCTATTTGTGTATGTAATAGCTCATTTACAATTCTCTCTTTCATAAATAAGTCTTCCCACAGTACTTTAAGTGCTGCTACAGGCAATGCCAATGGAATAAGTAGTAAACCTTGTATAAAATGTATCTTCGTATATTTTTCTCTATTATTAATGCAATAATCAATGACATAATACATAATATTGGCAGTGCTATTCCTATAATAAATGCTGTATTATGCATTGCTATTTTATAAGCCTCATTTTAAACAGTTTCACAAAATTTTCTATCCCAATAAATTTTCTCTCTACAACTCCTGAGGTGAAACAATAACTAAGACTAGATATAGATGACATTATATAGAATATACTCACACCAATTAAACTAGGTAATACAAATAATAAACCTTCCCTTTTTTTCAACTTTTTCATTATCTCTCTTCCATACATTAAATGATAAGTAATCTATAATCCTCTCCCTCCTATGTTATCTTTTTTAATACTATATCAAATGAATCTCTAAACAATCTTTAAAATTATAAAAAAGATATCACCCCAATCAAGAATGTGATATCTCATGCTGCAAGTATTGGATTTGTTGAAGGAAATAAGAACAAATTTTTAATGTGCAAAAATTAATAAAGACGAATGCTTTATGGTAATGCATTCGCCTTTATTAAAGTAATATTATTTACCCAAAGTTGAGTAAGAATCCCTCTTTTAATTACATCTACCTAATATTTCATTTCTAAATCAACTTTTAGTTCTCCCGCTTTATAATCTACTATAAAAGTAGAAAATGGTTGTACTTCTTCAGCAATTAATTTACGTGCAATTAATGTTTCTACCTTACGTTGTAAAAAGCGTTTAAGTGGTCTTGCACCAAATATAGGATCAAAACCTTGTTCTGCAATATAGGCTTTTGCCGAATCTGTAAGTTTTACTGAAAGTTCTTGATCTTTAAGTCGTTTATTAAGGTCTTTGCCAAGTAAATCTACAATTTGTATGATCTCATTTTGATGAAGTGGTTTATATAGTACAATTTCATCTAAACGATTTAAAAATTCCGGTCTAAAATGTGTTTTTAATAACTGATTAACACTTTCTTCAGCTGCTTCACTAATATTACCCTTTTCATCAATACCATCTAATATCATCTGTGACCCAATATTCGAAGTCAAAATAATAATAGTATTTTTGAAGTCTACTGTACGGCCTTTAGAGTCTGTAATACGTCCATCATCTAAAACTTGTAGTAATACATTAAATACATCTGGATGTGCCTTTTCTACTTCATCAAAAAGAATTACTGCATAAGGTTTGCGTCTTACCGCTTCTGTAAGCTGTCCTCCTTCATCATAGCCTACATATCCTGGAGGTGCACCTATAAGTCTTGCCACAGAATGTTTCTCCATATATTCGCTCATATCAATACGAATCATACTATGCTCATCATCAAAAAGCGCCTCAGATAATGCTTTAGCAAGTTCTGTTTTACCTACACCAGTAGGTCCTAAGAATAAAAATGAGCCAATTGGTCTTCTTGGATCCTTAATACCAGCTCGTGAACGCAAGATGGCATCTGTTACCTTTTCTACTGCTTCATTTTGACCAATGACACGATCATGTAAAATATCATCTAAATGAAGTAATTTTGCACGTTCACTTTCCATTAGCTTTGTAATTGGAATTTGTGTCCATCTTGCAATAATTTTTGCAATCTCTTCTTCATTTACTTTGTCACGAAGTAATTTATCATCTCCATTAGCATGTACTTTTGCCTCTGCTTCTTCTAATTGTTTTTTTAGAGCTGGTATTGTACCATATTTTAACTCAGCTGCTTTATTATAATCATATTCACGCTCAGCCCTTTGCATATCCCCTGTTGCAGTTTCAATCTGTTCCTTTAGAGTGCGTACATTGGTAATCATTTGTTTTTCATTTTCCCATTGTGCTTTCATACTTCTAAATTTTTCACGAATTTCAGCAAGCTCTTTTTGTGTTTCAGCTAAGTTTTGTTTAGAGATAGGGTCATCTTCTTTTTTAAGGGCAGCTTCAGCAATTTCTAATTGTAACTCCTTACGTGCAATTTCATCTAATTCAGTTGGCATAGAATCAATTTCTGTACGTAGCATTGCACATGCCTCATCCACAAGGTCAATAGCTTTATCAGGTAAAAAACGATCTGAAATATAACGGTCTGATAGTGTAGCAGCTGCAATAAGGGCATTATCTTGAATTTGTACACCGTGATAAATTTCATAACGCTCTTTAATACCCCTTAATATAGAAATAGTATCTTCCACTGTAGGCTCTGCTACTATAACTGGCTGAAAACGTCTTTCAAGAGCAGCATCTTTTTCAATATATTGACGATATTCATTAAGTGTTGTAGCACCAATACAGTGAAGTTCTCCTCTTGCAAGCATTGGTTTCAAAAGGTTACCCGCATCCATAGATCCTTCTGTTTTACCTGCCCCTACTATAGTATGAAGCTCATCAATAAAGAGGATAATCTTCCCTTCACTTTTTTTAATCTCTTGTAGTACAGCCTTGAGACGTTCTTCAAACTCTCCGCGATATTTTGCTCCTGCAATAAGTGCTCCCATATCTAAGGAAAAAATTCGACGATCCTTTAAACTTTCTGGAACATCACCTTTTACAATACGTTCTGCTAAACCTTCAGCAATTGCAGTTTTACCTACGCCAGGCTCTCCAATTAATACAGGATTATTTTTAGTTTTACGTGAAAGTATACGTATCACATTACGTATCTCACTATCACGACCGATTACTGGGTCTAACTTATGTGCCCTTGCACGTTCTACAAGATCATATCCATATTTATTTAGTACATCATATGTGCCTTCTGGTTCTTCACTTGTCACACGGCTACTTCCTCTTACTGCATTTAATACTTCTTTAAATGCTTTCCCTGTAATATGATAAGCTTTAAATATATTAGCTATGTCTAAATCTGCCTTTTCAATTAATGCAAGCATGATATGCTCAACAGAAATATATTCATCTTGCATTTTATCTGCTAGTTTTTGGCTATAATTTAAAACAGTATCCACACTATTTGAAACATATATTTTATCTATCTCACGCCCTGGTCCACTGACTCTTGGTAATTTATTTATAATATCTGCTACTACTTGAAGCATAGCTTGCACACTAACATTCATCTTAGTCATAAGTTGAGGAATAAGCCCTTGCTCTTGTGTTAAAAGGGCATATAAAAGATGTGCTTGTTCAATTTGATTATTTTGATGCTCGATGCCAACTTGTTGTGCACGACTAATTGCTTCAATGGAACGCTTAGTAAATTTTTGTGTATTCATAATGTATGCCTCCTTTTGTTATCTATTAATATATTTCTCTATTTTATAATTTTACCTATATTAGTATTTGAAGTGATTTACAATAATTCTTATATAAATTAGCAATTTCCTCTGGTGCCTCAATATTTCTCTCAATCTGTGTAAAGAAAAGATATAACCCTTGATCTAAAAGCTTAATATAATCTGATAAGTAAGTTGCTAAATGTGGATAATTTTCAGGTGTACTAAAACTCTCAAGGTTTAATGTACGTAGCCACTTTACCCCTTCTTCTCGCGACCAAGAAACTGAATGTGTATTATTTTCTAGTACATCCCAAAAATTAAAAAATGTACTTAAATACTCTGAAAGTACAGGACTTTGGGTTCTAGATATAATACGTAATTGACCTATTAACTTACCTTGCTGCTGATTAATATAGAAACTATAGCGAATAGTGGGATTATACTTATAGCGTAATACACTTTTGATACTATACATATGGTCAGCTGCTTGATTTTGAATTTGGAACTGTTCATGAGGTGTTAAGTATGTGGAAATTTCTTCAAAAAGCTGTTGCAGACGTTGTTGTGGTGTTCGCATAGCCACTTTCTCCGCAAGTATTTCATTAATAAGCTGAGAACGACTTGTACCCATGGCATATGCCATTCTATCAATTGCATCTACCACCTCATCCATCAGCACTAAACTATAAACACTCTTCTTCACTTCATCACCTCTTTTCTAAAATCATTGTATGCTCTCTTTAATAATTTGTCAATTGTATTATATAAACTTTTTAACGAATTATTAGTTTCACCTCTCAATTTATTATTTCATTTTAATTATATTTTATTCATTTCTAATGTTCTTCATTGTCTTTTCCCCTTATAATTTCTGTAGATTAGGTAATACTAAGCGTAAAATTGACATAAAGGATGAGTATAATGTTTAAAAAGACTTTTTACCTATTTGCATTAAGTGTTCTACTTATTATGACACCACAATGCACCACAACTCTCATTGCTTCTTCAAATTTAAGCAATGTTAAAATTGACTGGTGGTTAGTCCGTGCTAAAGACCATCAAACACCTGGTTTTAATGATAAGCTAAGTTTTAAGCTTTCAGATTATGATGCACTTTGTTTAGGTGATACTTCTAGACCAGTTATTTATTTAACCTTTGATGAAGGTTATGAAAATGGCTATACCCCTAAAATACTAGATACATTAAAAGAAACAGATACAAAAGCCATGTTCTTTGTCACCTTACCCTACTTAAATAAAAATCCTGATTTAATTAAACGCATGCAAGAAGAAGGACACCTTGTATGTAATCATTCAAACCACCATAAATCTATGCCTTCTTTAACAGATAACCCTGAGCATTTTAATGCAGAATTTACTACCGTAAGTGATGCTTATACTGCAGTTACTGGTACAGCTATGCCTTCCTTTTTTAGGCCACCTATGGGGCATTATTCTGAACGTTCCTTAGCAATGACTAAAGCACTTGGTTATAAAACCATCTTCTGGAGTTTTGCTTATGGTGATTGGAAACCTGATGCACAACCAGAACCACATAAAGCTAAAGAACTCATGATTAATAATCTTCATAATGGTGCCATTTACTTATTACATGCTGTCTCAAAGACCAATACTGATGTCCTTTCAGAATTTATTAATACTGCTAAAAGTATGGGCTATACTTTTGAACTTCTTCCAGAATAGCATGATGTTCTTCTGCAAATGAAATCTGCTCTATATCATAAAAGAGAGTATTACAAAACATACTTATATGTTTTGTAATACTCTCTTTCTATGATATATAAAAATATTAAATTGCATATTATAGTAATTTACATATTCTCAATAAAAAAACTAATATCCCAGTTCTCAATATAATTTAATCTAAAATTTTGTGCTTCAAAAAGTTCATTCACACGCTCTATAAAGTCATCAATTTCGCCTATTACACCATCTAATGACTCAAAAAGTCTCTTTAAGCGTATTTGATTATAAGACATACCGATGACATCTACATAGTTTTCATGAATTTCTTCTATGCATTCCTTAACTTCTTCCAAAAGCAAATCTAACTCATTATGAAATGTCATAGATTTACGAAATTCAATAACTTTCCCTACTGTAGAAATAATCTCCTCACCAGTTTGAACTAGTATAGTATAAAGCTGTTTTTCTAATTGTAAATCGTTTGTCGGCTTATTTTTTAGCCCTGTAATGTCAGTTTGTAAAGTTATTAATACTTCCACCTTTTACCTCCCAGATTATATATTGTCTACCCATTATTATATCCAGTTCTACTTGTTCATACAATATTATATCCCGGATATTACTATTTTTAAAACTTCAGTAATAAGGCTTTTAAGTGCTTATACACCTTCGTTATTAAAATTAGGGATAAAACTTTCAAGTGCAGTCTCTCCTTCTTGAATAAATCCATTCCGAACTCCTAGATTTACTGCATAATTGACAAGTTTTTTATAAGCTGTATAAGATACTTTACGATTTAATTCTGGATATTTAATAATCTGTGGCAATGGTGTATATTGATTCATTATACTGATATAAATCTTATCACTATAAGTCTCATATAAATAGTGAATAACATTTTTGGAATCTTGTAAATAACCTGGTAGCATCAAATGACGTACAATAACACCTTTTTTCATAATCCCTGATTGATCGAATAAAGGTACTCCTACCTGACGTACCATCTCTTCAAGCGCTTTACTTGCAACCTTAAAATAATCACTTGCATTAGAATACTTTTTAGCTAACAAAGAGGATTTATATTTAAAATCTGGTAAATAAATGTCAACCAGTCCATCTAATTCTTTTAGACTCTCTACCTTTTCATAACCACTTGTATTATATACCACAGGAATCATTAAACCATTTTCTTTAGCACTTTGTAACGCTTCTTTAATATGTAATATATAATGACTTGGTGTTACTAGATTAATATTTAAAGCCCCCTTCTTTTGAAGCTCTAAAAAGATTTGTTCTAGTCTTGCTATAGTAATTTCCTTTCCTACTTCACCAGTTGCAATACACTTATTTTGACAAAATACACATCCCATACTACAACCTGAAAAAAATACAGTACCAGAGCCAGCACTACCGGATAAACAAGGCTCTTCCCAATAATGCAGTTGTGCTCTAGCCACTCTAAGTTTAGCATCTACCTTACAATATCCTTTTTGCCCATTTATACGATTTACCCCACAATTTCTTGGACATAACTTACATTGTTCTAACTTTCTTACCTTTAACACAATCTCCTGCCTCCAGTATAGCTACTTTGTATGAAAACGACGAATAAGTTCATTTTCTACGCGCTTGTCACCAAAAATAATTGTTCCTAATAGAATAAGTGCTGAAATCACCACACTTACTGTAGCAAGTAATGGCCACTCAATAATTTGACATACAATTAGTATAATTTGTCCTAGGCTTAAAACTGTCATAGATAATTGATACATAATATATTCTTGCCAGTTCATACGATTCACTATCATTAAAAGCATAATAGCAATACTCGCAATAAGACAAATACAAGGGATCACATAATTAACTGACCAACCAGTATAACCAACGCCATAATCTATGAGTACAATAAGTACCATAGCACCTATAGTTTGAACTAATATTTTAGCAGCTAAATTTGCTCTATGTAATACGGAATATCTTACAGTTATAGCAAAATAAATAGCACTGGCAGCTACAATAATATATCCTATTAGACTGTTATATAGCAAATAATTACCCACACCAAAAGAAGCTACTATTACTACTAATATAAAGTTAAAAATGCGCTTCAGCATATAATAACGCTCTACATTAAAATGTATAGTTGGATACATTTTAGTTTCTTGTCCCCCTTTATCATCTTCTAATACGCACAAACAAAGGGGACAAACATACGTATCATCTAATATCTCAACTTCACATTTAGAACATCTTTTCATTTAAAACACCATTACTTTCTATTTTTACTTTTACCCCTGCTTTAGTTAACTGACGAAACACATATCGTTGTAGATAAGGTTCTTTTAAAACAGTAGTAAAACTTAAAACTAACTCTTTGTCATAGCTACATACACTACACTTCATCTTTTGCTTTTTAGATACACCAATGATAAAGTGAAAACGTTCAATATCTGCTTTAAATTCAGGTAGCACATCAATAGCACCTAAGTTTGATAATGTGGTTGTAGTCGCCTTATTGCTTTGCCAGAAAACATATTTGAGTGCTAAATATTTAAACGGTAGTGGTGCTATACGTAAATAAAACTTCTTTTCATTAGATACATTGTAAGAGATTGTCTCTTCTAACTTCTCTCTTGTAATTTTCTCATCCATCTGCATGCTTACAATCTCTAAAACCTCTTCAAAAGTATATTCTGATTTATTGGGTAAAAAATCAATCATAGATACTGCAAAAAAGTTTCTTGTTGTTGTAGATTCAAAAAAGTTTCTAAGATTAATAGGGACATTAATAGAGATAGGGTTTACAGATGCTTGTCCATTTAAATATTCATTATAAATTCCCCACATAATAAGCGCTGTTAAATATTTTGTAATACTTACATCTTTCTTCTTACAAAGTTTTTTAAGATCTTCTATATTGATATAGCCATGGATAACACTTACCCCTTCTAACTCTAATAATTCTCCATGAAGCTGATAGGCTTTTTGTTTACTATACCCTTTTACCTCTAATGACTTATAATTTTTAACATAACTATCTTCTGTGTCTAAATAACATGCACGGCTTGGTTTCTTTAAATCCACATTTCCAGTTAATTGTGCACCTGATTCCTTGGCTTTTTTTAATTTTAAATAATGATAAGTTAGTTCCTTTAAAAAGTTCATCGCTCCCATACCATCTGTAATTGCATGAAAAACCTCTAAATTAATTCGTTTTTCAAAATAACTGACACGAAATAAAAACATCTGATGACTGCGCGGATTGATATATTGACAAGGATATGTTTCTTCCTTCTCTACGCTAGGTTGTCTCAGATTCATTTCGAAATAATACCAAAACACACCTCTTCTAAGCCTTACGCGAAATCCCTCGAACCAAGGTAGTACTTCTTCTAAGGCCTGTCTTAAAATCTCTGGTATAATCATTTCTTTTAATGTTACTGATACACGAAATACATTACTTAAGTTTTCGCTTGCAATGACTGGAAATAGTTTTGCCGTGTTATCCAATCTTTTCCATTTGAGTTGCTCATTGCTTGTTGTCACCTTTATTCCTCGTTTCTTCCCTTTATAAGTACATCAATCTATCTAAGTATACCATATTTTAACTCATTTTACTCTTTTTATGATGACCATTATAGAACTTTGTTAGTATTTATGTTGAATAATTTCTATAATTTGAGTAATAGCATTTTTAGCCTCTGGAATAGGATAGGTTGTAAAAATATGATTCATATAGGGATATTCAAAATAATAAAAAGTTGCATTAATGGATTCTAGCTTTTCTTTTAACCTTCTTACATCTGGAAGAAATATCTCATGTGTCCCCACAAACAGTGTTAATGGTGGTAACCCCCTTAATTCCCCATTAATAGGACTCAGCATATAATAATTAAGATCCATATCGCCTGCATAACTTTCACCATCTGCTCTTAGAGCTTCTGCACTCAGCATAGGATCTAGCTGGGCATACTGTTTTATCTCTGGATTTGATAAGGTGATGTCTAACCATGGCGAAATCAAAATAATTTGTTCGGGTTGTGGTAATCCTTTTTCTATTAAAAATTGTGCAAACCCTAAGGCAAATCCACCACCTGCAGAATCTCCCATCAGTATAACATTTTCAGCACCTACATCCCCAATCAATTTTCGATACGCTAAAAGAACTTTAGCATAAGACTGCACATAGGTATAACGAGGTGCTTTGGGGTAAATAGGTAATGTGATTGAAAGAGGCATTTCTTCTGTAAGTTGATGAACAAAACGCCAATGAAAGACATTGGGCTGCTGAATATATGCCCCTCCATGTAAATATAAGATATGCTTAAGAGGTACTCGATTTTCTGTTTTAAAAAAGTAGACCGGCATATCTGCATAAGAAGTCTTTGTGATTTCATACTTATCTTGTAAAAAATTAGGAATTTCATAGGGTATCTCATTTTCTTTCAAAGTTCTCAGCCTCTCTACTTCTGCTTCATAGGTATTATGATGCCGTAACAAAGACATACCTTTTTCAATAATGCGACTTCGTACACTAGGATTTTTATAGGTTCTAATACCCTCTCTCTTTTTACTTAGCTGTCTGCGTTGCTTATGATGCATATAATATTTCCTTCCTTTTAATACTTCATCCTTTATCATATTCCCCTGTGTTGTATGTATGATTATCTTTCCCGCTTTATCATTATGTATTTATTAGCTTAATGCTTTTACTCAAATAAAAGTTATTACTTTATATTCTCATTATAATTCTTAATTTACTATTTTGTCCATATATAGCCTTTCCAGT
>JAZKZQ010000082.1:0-1702 GCA_045612745.1 Cellulosilyticum sp.
ACAGATTAAAATAGTGAATTATATGGTAAAATATAAAAAATAAAACAAAAAGGTGAGCGATATATGGGAAAAAAAAGTAGATGGGGTATTTTTATAATTTGTTTGATGCTAATTTCTGTAAATTGCTGGGCAACGAAGTTATCAACATTTACATATAGCCAAAATGATTTAAATATTATGTTTGTAGTAGATTATAGTAATTCCATGAATAGTAATGACCGAGAAAAAATGGGACTCAGTATGATTGAAGCCTTTGTAGATGAAGCTTTTTCAAAGAAAACAAATGTGGGATTTGTAGCTTATAATCATACGATACTGGCGTATAGTAAGCCGATGAGTTTAGCAGAAAAAGGTAATCGTAAATCTATAAAGACTAAATTAAATAATATTAGCCGTTCAGGAAGTACGGATATAGGATTAGCCTTAGAAAAAGCAGAGCAATTGTTAAATACAAGTTCTGGCAAGCAATCTGTTATTATTTTAATTTCAGATGGGGAACCTGATTTAAGTTATGTGAATACAGGGCGTACAATTGCTGCATGTTATGAGGATATGGATGAGGCTGCCCAAAAGTGTAGTAACCAAAATATCCCAATTTATACAATTGCCTTTGGGCAAAATTTTGATGGTGAAACATCATGTTTACAAGAACTTGCACATACTACTGGAGGAAACTCTTATTTAGCCAATGAAGCAGGTAACTTAGTTGAGATTTTTAATACAATCTTACAGAAGTATACGATGTCAACAGTTGTACCCGTAGCAGCAAGTTTAGCTTCTGGCGGACTTCAGACTATTGAAATTCCTTTTGAAAGTGAATACGCCAGTGAGGTCAATGTGTTACTTGTTTCTTCTGCACCTTTAGAAGAAGCCAATATCTTCTATTCAGGACAAGAAGTAGATTTTAGTCAAGCCAAATATTACTTCACATGTAAGATAAATAAACCAGAAGAGAATAGTGTAAAATTGCAGTATCGTACCCAATCAGGGGAATATGTGAAAGCATATCTTTTACTTTATCAAGATGTAGATTTTAAAGTAGATGTACCTCGTGAAGTAGGTAAAAAAATAGGTACTACATTTACAGCGTATTTTGTTGAAAATAGTACAGGGGAAAAAATAACCGAACAAAGCTTTTATGACCGCTTTAAATCTATAGTAACAATTTATGATGCAAATGGTGAAATACAAGGTGAGCCTCAGATAAAATATACAGAAGGTAGGCTGATGGGAGAGTTATCTTTAAAGAAGGTAGGCAACTATGGCATGGATTATGCCTTAGAAGAAAACCACACTACTTTTAAGGTAGAAGATATTGCTTTTAAATGTGTAAATCAAAAACCTGTAGGCACATTTAATCTAGAGGAAAGATATTGTGTAATGGGTGAAAAACAAGCTTTTGATTTAAATGAATATTTCAGTGATCCAAATGGAGATCCACTTACGTATAGCTTGATGGCGGTTGAAGGTGATAGTGTAGATTATAAATTAGAGCACAATTTACTTACTTTAACACCTAAGCATACTGGAGATATAAGCTTTAAAGTTGTAGCAACAGATACTGAAGGGGATACTGCGATTAGTGAACTTTCAGAAATTGCTGTGTTACCAGTTTGGCGTTATTATTTACCAGTTACTTTAATTATTAGTGCTTGTATATTACTGGCGATTATAGGTGTGGTAGCATACGTTTTACGTAAGA
>JAZKZQ010000083.1:0-1776 GCA_045612745.1 Cellulosilyticum sp.
TAATAAAAAAAATAGTTAGGTTATTCCCCTAATGAAAGGAAATAATAACGTTAGTTTCCATAAAAGTAGGAGGAGTAATCATGAGCATAGTAGCATTAGCAGTAATTATTCAAATAATATTTGGAATAATTATTGGTACATATTTCTTTAATTTATTACGTAGTCAAAGAGTAAATAAAGTAACAGTGGATAAAGAATCAAAAAAAGAAACAGAGCATCTTAAAAGAATTAGAAAAATTTCTTTAACAGAGCCATTATCTGAGAAAGTAAGGCCGACTAGTTTTGATGATATTGTAGGACAAGAAGATGGAATTAAAGCTTTAAAAGCTGCTATTTGTAGTCCAAATCCACAACACGTAATTATTTATGGACCTCCAGGTGTCGGTAAAACTGCTGCCGCAAGATTAGTATTAAAAGAAGCAAAACAATTAGGTGCTAAAACTCCATTCAGGAAAGATGCGGTGTTTATTGAATTAGATGCAACTACTGCTCGATTTGATGAAAGAGGGATAGCGGATCCATTAATTGGTTCGGTACATGATGCAATCTATCAAGGTGCAGGGGCAATGGGTCAAGCTGGTATCCCTCAGCCAAAACCAGGTGCTGTAACCAATGCACATGGCGGAATACTTTTTATTGATGAAATTGGTGAGTTGCATGCTATACAAATGAACAAGTTATTAAAGGTATTAGAAGATAGAAAAGTATTTTTTGAAAGTGCTTATTATAATGAAGAAAATACACAAATCCCTACTCATATTCATGAAATCTTCCAAAAGGGATTACCAGCAGATTTTCGTTTAATTGGAGCAACAACTAGAAATCCTGAAGAAATTCCTCCTGCCATTCGTTCAAGATGTATGGAAATCTATTTTAGAGAACTGACAGAAGATGAGATTATTCAAGTAGCTGCAAATTCGGCTAAGAAAGTTAATCTTGAAATAAGCGAGAAGGCATTAGCAATTTTAGCAAATTATGCACGTAACGGAAGAGAAACAGTTAATCTTATACAAACAGCTGCAGGTTTAGCTATTAATGAAGAAAGAAACTTTATTAAAGATGAAGATATTGAATGGGTAATCCAATCTAGTCAATTAACACCAAGGATGTCAGGAAAAATTAATGATAAACCACAAGTTGGAGTCGTTAATGGACTAGCAGTTTATGGTCCCAATATGGGTTCTATTTTAGATATTGAAATTATAGCAATACCAACAGAAAAAGAAGGAACTATTAATATTACAGGGATAGTAGAAGAAGAATCATTAGGATCTTCAGGTAGAAGTTTAAGAAGAAAGTCAACTGCTAGAGGCTCTATTGAGAATGCGCTAACTGTACTCCGTTCGATGGGGGTAAATGCATCTAACTTTGATATTCATGTAAACTTCCCTGGAGGAATACCGGTGGATGGACCATCTGCTGGGGTGGCAATGACATTAGGAGTTTATTCTGCTATTTACAATATACCGATTAATCATCTAGTTGCTATGACTGGAGAAATTAGCATTCATGGTTTAGTAAAGCCAGTTGGTGGTATTTATCCGAAAGTGTTAGCAGCAAAAAAAGCTGGATGTAAAACTATTATTATTCCTAAAGATAATATGCAAGCGATGCTAGAAAGCATAGAAGGAATAGAGATAATTCCAGTAGCTAAGTTTAATGATGTCTTGCCAATAGCATTATGTATGGATCTTGCTAAACAACAAACGATAGATATTGTTTTAGATAAACTAAGAAAAGAAAGTGTGTAATTTTATTGTATTAAAATGTTTAAAT
>JAZKZQ010000084.1:0-33537 GCA_045612745.1 Cellulosilyticum sp.
ATATTAGTCCAAATGGTTGCATATAAAATTAAACTTTTTCAATAAAAATCCCAGAATATTATCTATTATATTCTAGGATTTTTATTTGGCATCTTATTTTCTATATACCTCTTTGTAAACGGACAAACCTCTATACATTTTCCACATAAGGTTATTTCTTTGTTTATCGCTTGTTGAGCAATTCTTCTTGCGGTTTTCCTACATGCTAGTGCATCAAAAATATAATCACGTTCCCTTTCTTTCTCCCACGTATTCCCACTAATTGCACCTGCTGGACATGCTTCTTTACATATATTACATCCCTTACAAGGTGAATCCAATACTGATTCAGATATCTTTAAAGGTGCATTTGTCAGAACAGAGGTCAAGCGAACTGCAGATCCAAATTCTGGCGTAACTAATAATGTACTTTTGCCTATCCAACCAATTCCAGCACATGTGGCTACTGTTTTATGTGGCATAATTGTTTTTAAAACTCCATATTCTTTTGTTCTATCTACTGTTTGTGCATAAGCATTATATCCCTTAGAAATTAAATATTCTTCACAATAAAGCCCCAATTCATCGAGGTTATTATTTAATTTAAGATAAGTGTTAAAGTAATCCATTGTCGGACCTTCTGATATTCCTTTTATAATTTCTATTGGTACTTTTATTGCAATAGAAATTCCGAAAGGGTACTGAGGCGTACTAAAATAATCATGTTCAAAATCACAGGTTGATGAACTAGATAATTCATATGCACTATATAATCCTTCTACTCTTGCAAATCCTACCAATGAAGCCCCTCTATCTAAAAGCTTATCTTTTAATTTTTCCATGATGCTTCTCCTTAAATTATATAAATAATCTTCCTAAAATAAACATCTGTTTACTATTCATTTTAACATTTTAACAAAATAATTTAAATATTCAATTTTTATTATTATAACTAGTAATGTTTTACTCTATGGTAAGGTCTATGTCTCCTTACTACACCTTTTCTTAGTTATCATTACAATCAACTACCTTTATTCTCTACACTCATATTATCAGTGCCTCATTTATGCTATACTATTCCAGTATTAAATCTAATTAAACCGTAGATGGATGGCTACGGAGGTTTTGAACGTTTTCTCCTCCTTGGGCTATTGGTGCAATTTTATTTATAAAATTATTCATCATGGCACAAAGGGGGTGGTATTGGATATGATACTAATGATAATCGTAGTGCTAGCTATTCTAGTTGTTACTATTGTTTATGTCCTTAATGGGATTTATATTAATAAATTTAACCTTGAAGGTAGTTTAAAAGGTTTCAAACTTAATTTTGAAACAAAGAAAAAAGACACTCCATCCGCAAAAAAGTAGTGTCTTCATTCTTAATTTAGTTATTCAACTTTTCCAATAGCCCTAAAACAAAACAAACGTCTCATTTTAGGAATGCTTAGTAGTTAGCAGCTACTGAGCATTTCTTTTTACATACTTATATTATAACAAGATTTTCTTAAAAATAAACCCAAAATTTTATGTATTGTACTGTTTAGCTATTTATAGCAACATAGAATCTGTCTTTAATAGGGTACAATTATCATTGTTTCAAAGTTTTTCTAGCCTCTTCCATTCAAACTTATTTTATTTCTTCAATAAACTCGTCTACTGAGATATTACTATCAAGGTTACTTCTGATACCATACGCCCAATCCTCCCAACATATCTCCAGTTTAGCATTTGTATTCTCAATAGGCATCTTAATTTTAGAAAATACTTTAACGAACTCATTTACCTAAGTATCTGTCTCATCCTTTAATTCACGCCTCATATTTCTTTTCAAACATATATCAAACATATTAGAACTTGGTATACTAACCTTAAATTCTGCTTTCATACATTCTCCCTTCTCCCCTTTTTACCTTTACTATCTTTTAATATAGTAATTAACAATTTTTTAATCCTATATATTCATTCCTCATATATGAATTTTAACTATCACTTACTTATGATACGGTTCACCGTTATTAATTCTAAATACCATAGGCGTATACCTCATGCCATCTGTCAGCTGTTCCTCTTGAACCTTTGAAAATCCTAAATGTTTATAAATCTCTACAGCATATGGAGATGAATTTACAGTAATACTATCCCCTGTACTATTATTAACAACCTCATTAAACAACACACGCCCAATGCCCTTGTTATGATACTCACCTTTCACAAAAAATAAAGCTATATGGTCCCCACTATTTCTTGTAGCAATCACTCCCACCAGTTCTTCCTCCCTATACGCACCATAAAACTTCAGCGAACCAATCCACTCATCATTTCTTACACTACCAATAAAGGTTTCAACTCCTTCCCTAGAATACCCAGGAACTTCATACATCATAAAAACCTCTAAAATAAGTTCTACAGCCTTAGATATATCCTCTTTCAATAACTCTATAATCTTCATTGTTAACCTCTCCCCCTAAAGAAAATCAACTCATATACCACATACCCTTTTCTGTAATTTTCCAGTCATTCTCATCCTCTTCTAGCACCATTCCTAGGCAACCTACTCCACCTAAATTAGCTCTCCATTTATCAATATTCAATACTAATCTATTCCCTTCACTCCCGAAATCATCAATTGTAATTAAAACGCCCTTAGTAAACATCCCCTCTTTAATAAGTCCTCGTTCTTCTAATTCATCATACGTTGCCTCAATCACAACACCATAACGTTCCATTTCTTTTAATAACGTCTGCTTACTATCTTCTGAAAGATATCTCATCCGATTAGTATCCATAGCAATATATATAATATCCTCATTTAAACCCATACTTCTATTATATACTGCCTCAATAGCTAACATATATCCTTCAACCATGTTATCTGAAGCATTATATGTTGATGTACTTAAATAGATATTTTTATTAATTGCATTATATTTTATATATACTTCTAGGGCTTCACTTACAAATCTTAATGGCACCATAGTAATATTCTCTTTAAGCGTTGGTTTTAATGGAAGTTCTATTTCTTTATTATTTACTAGTGCTTTAGGTAAATCAATCTCTAATTCTATGCTTTTCTCATCCTTCTTAATGGATATTTTCTTTGTAAACTTATCATACTGTACCCTTCCACCCAATAATTCAGTTACAAATCTTAGAGGAACCATAGTATTACCTTCTTCAATATAAATGCTATTCTCTCTTAAACTCACAAACCTCCCATTTAAATACAGCTCTACCTCCTTACTACTAGCAACAGTTGGTACACTTATACATATTAAACTTATTACAATAACAGCCATTCTCCTAATAAACTTCACTTATCTTCCCCTCTTTTCTTTCTCACCCGCAACCAATTCTCTTTTCTCTCCTCTTTTCACCCACATCCAAGTTCACTTTCTCTTATCTCCCCTGCGAGCCTTTTAAATGCGTAGACTAGCAGAGGGGTATGACTTGCTGTAAGCTACATTCGCAGTGAGACTTAGAAGGTCTTAGCGAAATTGTATATATGGATTTTAGCACGATTGTTTGAGTGAAACGAGTTTTCGTGCGTTCATATATACAATGAGCTTAGACCTTCCTAGTCTCACGTAGATAGTAGCTGTAAGCGAGTCATACCCCTCTGCGGCCCTACGCCATCTTACCTATTGACGAGCCATTCTCTTATAAGACTCAAGACGAGCTTTTGCATTTTCCTCAGCAAGCTCGAATAATTCTTCTGCTTGTTCTGGGTATTGTTTTGCAAGTGATGAGTATCTTACTTGAGCCATAATGAAATCTCTAAAGCTTTCTGTTGGCTCTTTTGAATCTAATGTAAATGGATTTGTTCCTTCTGGTACATTTGGGTTGAAACGATATAAATGCCAGTAACCAGCTTTAACTGCTTGGTCTTGGTTAGCAATTGTTCTACCCATACCTTCTCTAAGTCCATGGTTAATACATGGTGCATAAGCAATGATAATAGATGGTCCTTTGTGTGCTTCCGCTTCAATGATTGCTTTCATGAATTGGTTTTTGTCAGCACCTAATGCTACTTGTGCAACATATACGTTGCCATAGCTCATCATCATCATACCAAGATCTTTCTTACGTGATTTCTTACCTGATGCAGCGAATTTAGCAATAGCAGCTGTTGGTGTTGATTTAGATGATTGACCACCTGTATTTGAGTAAACTTCTGTATCAAATACTAATACGTTAACGTCTTCACCACTAGCAAGTACATGATCAAGTCCACCGTAACCAATATCGTATGACCAACCGTCACCACCAAGCATCCATACAGAACGTTTTACAAGGTAATCTTGTTTGTCTTTAATTTCATCAACTAAAGCTTTTACTTCAGCATCATCACTATTTACCTTATCAAGAACAGCTAAAACTTTTTCACTTACTGCTCTTGATACAGCCCCTTCTTCTTTAGTATCAAGCCATTCACTAAATGCAGCTTTTGCATCTTCGCTAATTTCTTTATTTACTAAAGCTTTCATTGTATCTGTAAGTTTGTTACGCATTTGTTTAACACCTAAGTACATACCAAGTCCGTACTCTGCGTTATCTTCGAATAATGAGTTAGCCCATGATGGTCCTTGACCTTTACAATTTGTAGTATAAGGTGTAGATGGCGCTGAACCACCCCAGATAGAAGAACATCCTGTAGCATTAGCAATCATCATACGATCACCGAATAATTGTGTAACAATTTTAATATATGCTGGTTCACCACAACCTGCACAAGCTCCTGAGAACTCAATGAGAGGTTGTTTGAATTGGCTATTTTTAACGTTGTTAGCTGGTACTAAATCTTCTTTAGTTGCAACTTCATTCATTGCAAAGTTCCAGTTAACTGTTTGTGTCTCTGTTTGTGTATCAATTGGTTTCATAACAAGCGCTTTTGTTTTAGCTGGACAAACGTCTACACAGTTACCACAACCTGTACAGTCATATGGGCTTACTTGGATTCTATAAGCAAGTCCTTCTAGGCCTTTACCAATAGCTTTCTTAGTTACGAAGCTTTCTGGTGCTTTTTCTGCTTCTGCTTCATTTACTAAGATTGGACGAATTGTAGCATGTGGACAAACGAATGAACATTGATTACATTGAATACAGTTATCTACATTCCATTCTGGTACTGCGATTGCGATACCACGTTTTTCATAAGCAGCTGTTCCTGCTGGGAATGTACCATCTTCAATACCATTGAAAGCACTTACTGGAAGTTTATCTCCTTCTTGAGCATTCATAGGTCTTAAGATATTTGTAATGAATGCAGGTTCATCTACTGCTACAGCTGCCTCATCTTTTACACCAAACCATTCATTTGGTACATGAATTTTAACTGCTGCTTCAAATCCTCTATCAATAGCTGCATAGTTCATATTAACAATTTTTTCACCTTTTTTACCGTAAGCTTTAACAACAGCTTCTTTAAGGTGTTTGATTGCATCTTCTTCTGGAATGATTTCAGCAAGTTTGAAGAATGCAGATTGCATAATCATATTAACACGGCTTCCAAGTCCAATTTCACTAGCAATTTTTGTTGCATTTACTGTGTAGAACTTAATATCATTTTCAGCAATGTAACGTTTCATATGTGCTGGTAAGTTTGCTTCTACTTGGTCTTCATCCCAAATACAGTTAAGTACGAATACGCCGCCTTTTTTAAGACCTTTTAATACATCATATTGATGAACGTAAGATTGATTATGACAAGCAATATAATCAGCTTCATCAATTAAGTATGGTGAACGGATAGGTGTTTTACCAAAACGAAGGTGAGAAATTGTTACACCACCAGATTTTTTAGAGTCATATGCAAAATAAGCTTGTGCATACATGTCTGTGTGATTACCAATAATCTTGATAGCTTGTTTGTTAGCACCAACTGTACCATCTGAACCAAGTCCCCAGAATTTACATCTAACTGTTCCTGGTTCTGCAATTTTAAGTGTATCTTTGATTTCAATAGATGTACCTGTTACATCATCGTTAATACCTACTGTGAATCCATTTTTAGGATATTCACTATTTAAGTTATCAAATACAGCTTTGATTTCTGTAGGTGTTGTGTCTTTTGAACCAAGACCAAAACGTCCGCCGATAATCATTGGGGCATTTTCCATGCCATAGAATGTTGCACGTACATCTAAGTATAAAGGCTCACCGTTTGAACCTGGCTCTTTTGTACGGTCAAGTACACAGATTCTCTTAACTGTAGCAGGAATAGCAGCTAATAAATGTTTTGTAGAAAATGGTCTAAATAAGTGTACTTTTACTACACCAAGTTTAGCGCCTTGTGCATTTAAAGCTTCTACTGTTTCTTCAATAGTTTCTGTGATAGAACCCATAGCTACGATAATACTTTCAGCATCATCAGCACCGTAGTAGTTAAAGAGATTATAATTTCTACCTGTTAATTTGTTGATTTCACCTATGTATTCTTCTACCACTGGTACAAGATTTTCGTAGAATTTATTGCTTGCTTCTCTTGTTTGGAAGTAGATATCTGGATTTTGAGCTGTACCTCTTGTCACTGGATGATTTGGTGATAAAGCATTATCTCTAAATCTCTTAAGTGCATCTTGGTCTACAAGTTTAGCTAAATCAGCGTAATCAATAGCCTCTACTTTTTGAATCTCATGAGATGTTCTAAATCCATCGAAAAAGTGTACGAAAGGTACACGACCTTTAATAGCAGCAAGGTGAGCTACTGGTGCAAGGTCCATAACTTCTTGAACTGAACCTGTAGCAAGCATTGCACAACCTGTTTGTCTTGTAGCCATAACGTCTTGATGATCACCAAAGATATTTAAAGCTTGTGCAGCAAGGGCACGTGCACTAACGTGGAATACACCTGGTAATAATTCACCAGCTACTTTATACATATTTGGAATCATAAGAAGAAGTCCTTGAGATGCTGTAAATGTTGTAGTTAAAGCACCTGCTTGTAATGACCCATGGAACGTACCTGCAGCTCCTGCTTCTGATTGCATTTCAACTACACTAACAGTCTGACCAAAAATATTTTTTTTACCATTAGCAGACCATTCATCTACTACCTCCGCCATAGTTGATGATGGTGTAATAGGATAAATAGCAGCTACATCTGTAAATGCATACGCAACGTAAGCCGCAGCTGTATTACCATCTACGGTCATCATTGTCTTTGACATATAATCACTCCTTATAATTAAATAAATTTATTAGCACACTTATTCGGAAATATGCAGTTACTTTCCAAACACTATGTTATTTTATATTTTATATCACTATTTAAATTTTGTAAACATTCACTATGCAAACAAATTATATCTAAAATTATAAATTTATATAACTTTCTTTGGATAGACATTTCTAATAGCATCCAATTTTCTCTACCTATATACCACGCATTAACAGCTAAAATAAATAGACGATGATGTGAAATATCCTAAAATATTTCACATCATCGTCTAAGATATTATTTCTATTTAATTACAAGTAATCTCTTTTCATTCAAGAATAGGTGTCTCTGCTAAACGTTTGTAATTATTATATCGTTTCTTAGCATTTTCTTCTGTCATTTCAAATAGCTCTTCTGCTTGCTCTGGGAATTGTTTTGCAAGTGCTGAGTATCTTACCTGTGCCATAATGAAATCTCTAAAGCTTTCTGTTGGTTCTTTAGAATCAAGAATAAATGGATTTTTACCTTGTTCTTTAAGCTCTGGATTATAGCGATATAAATGCCAGTAACCACATTTAACAGCTTGTTCTTGGTTAGCTGTTGTTCTACCCATACCTTCTCGGAGTCCATGGCTAATACATGGTGCATAAGCAATGATAATAGATGGTCCTTTGTGTGCTTCAGCTTCAAGGATTGCTTTCATACATTGTTGCTTGTTAGCACCCATAGCTACTTGGGCTACATACACATTACCATAGGTCATCATCATAAGACCTAAATCTTTTTTACGTGATTTCTTACCTGATGCAGCAAATTTAGCAATGGCCGCAGTTGGTGTAGATTTAGAGGCTTGTCCACCTGTATTTGAATAAATTTCTGTATCATAAACTAATACATTAATATCTTCACCAGATGCCATAACATGATCTAAACCACCATAACCAATATCATACGCCCAACCATCTCCACCAACAATCCATATAGAACGTTTAGCAAGGTAGTCTTTGTATTTATCGATGATATCTAATGGTACTTTAGCTGCCTCATCGCCTATATCACCTTTTTCTAACATTTCAAGTACTTTCTTACTTGCTGCCTTAGAAGCTTCACCATCTTCTTTTGTGCTGAGCCATTCTCTACAAATTTCTTTGATATTTTCATCTACATTACAATTTTCAAGTTCACGCATAGCATCTGCAAGTTTGTTACGAAGTTGTCTAACGGCTAAATACATACCATAGCCATATTCTGCATTATCTTCAAATAATGAATTTGCCCAAGATGGCCCTTTACCTTCACAGTTTACTGTATAAGAGGTGGTTGGTGCTGAAGCACTCCATATAGAAGAGCACCCTGTAGTATTGGCAATCATCATATGATCTCCATAAAGCTGGGTAATGAGTTTAATATAAGCTGGTTCACCACAGCCTGCACAAGCACCTGAGAATTCATAAAGTGGTTGTCTAAATTGACTACCTTTCACAGTATTTACTGGTACAAGGTCACCTTTATCTTTGACTTCTTCCATAGAAAATGCCCAATGTGGTACTTCTGTTTCTACTTGTGAAGCAATAGGTTTCATGACAAGAGCTTTTTGATCCTTTTTACCTGGACAAACATCTGCACAGTTCCCACAGCCTGTACAATCCATTGGTGCTACTTGGATTCTAAATGCCATACCTTCTAAGCCTTTACCCATAGCTTTGAGGGTTGTATAACTTTCTGGTGCCTTACCTTGTTCTTCTTCATTTAATAAGAATGGACGAATAGTTGAGTGTGGACATATAAAGGCACATTGATTACATTGGATACAGTTTTCAGGTACCCATTCTGGTATCATAATAGCAACCCCACGTTTTTCATAAGCAGCAGTACCTGTTGGGAAAGTACCATCTTCGATGCCATTAAATGCACTTACAGGTAATTTATTACCTTCTTGTGCTGACATAGGACGTAGAATTTCTGTGATAAATTCTGGTTCATCTACCTTTTCTGGTTCTGGTTCCTCTGCATTTTTCCAAGCATCTGGTACAGTAATTTTTACTGCTGCATCAAAGCCCCTATCAATAGCTTCATAGTTCATATTAATAACTTTTTCACCTTTTTTACCATAAGCTTTAACTACTGCTTGTTTGAGATAGGTCTTTGCATCTTCTTCTGGAATGATATTAGCTAGTTTAAAGAATGCAGATTGCATAATCATATTAATACGATTGCCCAGACCGATTTCGGCAGCAATTTTAATAGCATTAACGGTATAGAAGTTAATCTCATTTTCTGCAATATATTTCTTAACTTTAGCTGGAATTTTATTTTCTAATTCACTTTCATCCCATAAACAGTTGAGTACGAAAGTACCACCTTTTTTAAGAATGCTAACCATATCATAGAGATTAATATAAGATTGATTATGACATGCTAAGTAATCTGCCTCATCAATGAGATATGGGCTATTAATAGGCTCCTTCCCAAAGCGAAGATGTGACATAGTAAGTCCACCAGATTTTTTAGAATCATAGTCAAAATAAGCTTGAGCATACATATCAGTGTGCTCACCAATGATTTTAATAGCTTGTTTATTCGCTCCTACTGTACCATCTGAACCAAGTCCCCAGAACATACAACGAATTGTACCTGGTTTAACAATTCTAAAGTCTTTGGCACGTTCAAGAGAAGTATGCATGACATCATCATTGATACCAATGGTAAAGCCATTTTTAGGATTTTCACTCTCTAGATTATCAAATACTGCTTTAATATCTGCTGGTACTGTATCTTTTGAGCCAAGTCCGAAACGACCACCAATTATTTCTTCAATGTTGTCACAACCATAGAAAGCTGCTTTTACATCTAGATATAATGGTTCTCCTAGAGAACCTGGTTCTTTCGTACGATCTAAAACGCAAATCTTTTTAACTGTTTTGGGTACACATTCAAGAAGGTGTTTACCTGAGAATGGACGATATAAGTGAACTTTTACAACACCATATTTTTTACCTTGTTTGTTAAGTTCCTCAATAGCTTGTTCAATGGTTTCTGTAATAGAACCCATTGCTACAATGATTTCTTCAGCATCTTCTGCCCCATAGTAATTGAAAAGACCATAATTTCTGCCTGTTAAGGTATTAATTTTACTAATGTATTCTTCTACAATAGGTACTAAATTTTCATAGAACTTACTACAAGCTTCTCTGGTTTGGAAGTAAATATCAGGATTTTGTGCTGTACCACGAATTACTGGATGATTAGGTGATAAAGCATTATCTCTAAATTCTTGAAGTGCCTCATAATCTACAAGTCCTGCAAGGTCATCATAACCAAGTGCTTCTACCTTTTGAATTTCATGAGAAGTTCTAAAGCCATCGAAGAAATGAACAAATGGTACACGTCCTTTAATAGCAGCAAGGTGAGCTACTGGTGCAAGATCCATAACCTCTTGTACTGAACCTGTACAAAGGAGTGCACAACCAGTTTGTCTTGCTGCCATCACATCTTGATGATCACCAAAAATACTAAGAGCCTGTGCTGCTAATGCACGCGCACTTACATGGAATACACCAGGAAGTAGTTCCCCAGCTACCTTATACATATTAGGAATCATAAGTAATAAGCCTTGTGAAGCTGTGAAGGTGGTAGTTAATGCTCCACCTTGTAAGGAACCATGAAAAGCACCTGCGGCACCTGCTTCTGATTGCATTTCCACTACATTAACTGTTTGATTAAATATATTTTTTCGCCCATTAGCTGCCCACTCATCCACAACTTCAGCCATGGTTGAGGAAGGGGTAATAGGGTAAATTGCTGCCACATCTGTATAAGCATAAGCCACGTAAGCAGCTGCCGTATTACCATCTACGGTCATAATTGTCTTTGACATACAAATTGCTCCTCTCTAAAACTAAGGTTCATTTAATGAATCACTTTATTAATTGATTAATACTTGTTTTTTCATTACACCCCACTAGTTTCTCACAGAGCTTAAAAATTCATACTAAAAAAAGTAAAAAAAGAAGCCGTACACTAATTTTAGTGCAACGGCCTCATATTAAAATTATAAAGGAAGTTGATATTGTAATGTACCACGGCTACCATCTGAATCCTTATAATACTCAAACCAAACAGTATTTCCTACTTTCTTTTTAAATCTAATAGTATCATAGGTTGGTAGATTTCCCCACTGAGCAAATTGTCGGTCATTTTCATCTGGAATAAGTTCATATAGTTTTTGAGCACTACCTGTTTTTATTTCAACAAGTACAAGCATGCCTCCACCCTCAGTTTTATCACTTCTAACAAGGATATAGTCTTTACCTACTCCTTCCAAGTTATAAGTCCCTTTCTCTACTGATTGATATAAATCGTAATGATTTAAAAGTTGACCGGTTATATCATCATAAATATCCACATATCTACCATCACATAAGGCAGCATAATTATCACTATAACCCACTTGATCAGGGATAGCATTAAGACACTTATAAGAGACACTATTAATTACTTTTTGATTTTTTATATAAAAGATATTTCTTAGAAAACAAATGCTAGGTTCTCCAGAAGTAGAATCTACTGTGATTATTTTACTATCACTACCTAATAATTGCTCCTTTATTTCAATATCATGTTCTCCTAATAATACATCTCCTACAATTTCATCTTCTCCCTTATTAGAATAAATAAGTTGTTTTGTAGTTTGATTAATCTTATATCCTTGAGTAGGTACATTAGTTGCTTTATTATTAGTCACTGAGCTATTTTTATCTATTTTAATAATTAAGTCTTTATAAGTAACTGATAAATCAAATGCCTCACCTACAAAACGAATTGGAACGTACGTTGTATTTAAATTTATATAAGGAGCTATATCTAATGAAACTCTTTTATCCTCAACATAGGCATAATTTTGTCCTATAAAAAGAGTAATTGTCTTATTTCCATTAGATATAGTTATTTTTTGCAACTCCTCTTGCCATTGCACATTATAGCCAAACTGAGTAGATAGTTCTCTCAACGGTAATAGTACTCTATTATTTTTAAGCAAAATAGATTGTTTTAAATCAATAAAGTTATCATTATAATTAACCCTAATCTTTTCACTACACCAACAATTTGTACTTATTAAAAATACTAGACTAACTATAATAAGCTTTTTCCTACCTTGCATTTTTCAATTCCTCTATTCTATAAATGAACTATTTATTTTTCATTCATCAATATATTTTATTTTTGAAATATTATTATAAATTTTAGTTTTTAGAATAAAAATTGTCAAGCATTATTTCTTTTAAGACTTCTATAACAACAAATTAGACATAAAACTTTTCTTATCTATAGGATAGCAAAAATTATATCCCTGCGACTGTTTATGTCCAGGGATATTTTATACTTACAAAACTAATATATTATCTTTCTCTCTTTGATCTTACTCTATATTATTCATCAATCTATCTACTTGCCTATACATTATTCCAGATCTCATCGTCTATATCATTGTCCCAAAACCCTAGACTACTCTCACTACATCTCTGTAATTCCTTATAGAGTTTTTTCTCCTTCTTTAGCTTTAAATATCCTATAAAATCGATAACTTCTGCCGCATCTTGATCAGGTAGCTCTTCTATAAGTTCATGTAATAGCTTTTGAATTGCTGTCATACTACTCGCCTCCCTTAATCTATTACCTTTATTATACACTATAACCATATATATTGTTCACTATTCTTTACATCCTACACTTTCAAAGCCTAATACTTTAAGCACCTTTTCGCCGATGTTGCGTTCTGTGCCTTCGTATGGGTAGCAGTGGATATGGATGGCTGGATTGAAGTTAAGCTCGATAATAGCGTAATTACTATTAGGGTCGCTATAATCTTCAAGCATCATATCTACACCGCAGAATTTAGCTTCCATGGCTTTGGCTGCTTCTACTGCAATTTGTTTGAAACGGTCTGGAATAGCATCTGTATAATCAATACTATCACCACCTGTGCTGATGTTTGAATTTTCTCTTAGGTAAACAATTTCACCTTCTTGTGGTACATAATCAAAGTTTAAGCCTTTTTGTTTAAGGAAAAGCTCACTGCTAGCATCTAAGCCAATTTTCTCCAGTGGTGTTTTGTAGCCTTTTCCTCTTAAGCTATCTTGATTCTTAACTTCTACAAGCTGACGAATACTACTTTTGCCATCTCCTTTGACATTAGCTGGCACGCGGTGGAGGATACCTACTACTTCATCACCTATTACAAGAAAACGATATTCTTTACCTTTTGCAAATTCTTCAACAAGTACTGTATCATCATGCTCAAAGCCGATTTCTAATGCACGGATTAAATCTTCTTCACTGCCACCTTCTGTGAAGATGCTAATCCCTTTACCAAAGTTAGTTGACTTAGGTTTTACAACTGCTGGTTTCCCTGCATATCTTCTGGCTGCTAATTGCAAGCTTTGCCCTTTTGTCACTTCAATGCCCTTTGGTACATTGACACCATTACGCTCAAGAACTTTTTTAGTTACTGTTTTATTTTCCATCATGAGCATGGTCACATAGCTATCTTTAGATGTTTTAGTTGCCTGTTTTACATATTCTACGTGGTTGCCATCTTTAAGTTCAATAAAGTTATCAAAACGGTCTAATACTTCTACCTTAATCCCTCTTGTGATGGCATCACGCATTAAAATTTGTGTAGAAAGTTCTAAGTCTTCATAGCCGTATAACTTATAACGGTGATTATAAGCATCTTCTCGGTACTTCCTTGCTAACTCTACTTGTGCTTCTAAATAACCTTTTTCACTGACAAGTTTTCTAAAACGATAAGCATAGGTAAGCTTTGGATTTTTCACTTTTTCCATAGCATCCTTAATAAGATCTTCTTTACCTAAATTTAAAGCATTATTCATCTCTAACATTTCATTAAGGATTTCTAAGCCCCAAGCTACTTTATCCACTTCTTCTCCGTTATGAAGCAGTTTAATATCTAAAAGACCCGATTTAGCAATAAGTCGTTGATTATAGTTACCTTCTTTTTGGACTTCTCTACTACTGATTTTTTTATTTTCTTCCTTAAATAAAAGATAAATCATAAATACATGTAAGAAATCTAATTCTTCTAATGTAATACCACCTTTAGCAAATGGGTTATTATCGATGCTTCTCACCTCAATATATAAAATCCCATCTTTTTGAATAGACTCTAGTAAATTAGTATTATCAATAGCTTTAGGACGAATTTGGCTATATAGTTCCTTGTAATTTTGAATAAGGCCATCATCTACAAATTTATTTAAGCTGTCAATATAAGTTGCAACATTGGTATAGTCTGGATATAAATCAATATCATTTTTATAACCACATTCACCTAAACGATATGACATAGCTGCTGAATTTGTATAACTCTTTGGTCCTACCTTTTGAAGATTTTTAATACACTCTTTTGTATAAGATTCATGAATAACAGGTGCTGCTGCAATAAGATAAATCATGAGCCATCTGTATTCTAAATAATTTCTTACCACTTTTAAGTACACTTCATCTTTAAAAAGTCTATAGTTCTGACCATTCCCAAAGTTTTCATGAAGTTTTTGTATAAACTCTTCCTCAAAAGAAAAATTATAATGAATTCCTGAAATCAACTGTTTCTTGCCACCGTATTTCCTAAAAAGTTCCTCTCGATATGACCTAGCCTGCTGGCAAGCCTCACAATCTTCATACTCTGCAATTGGAATGTACTCATCCTCTGGAATATCACAAGGCATAGACTGTGGCCATAAATATTCCTCACCAATATTAAGTGCCACAATATCATAAAGTGCATTTAAATAATCATAAGCTTCCTTGGTTGTCCCAAGATTTGGTGTAATTAACTCCACTTGACTTTCTGAAAAATCTGTTGTGATATATGCATTCTTAAGCTTACTTCCAAAGATTGCTGGATGAGGTGTTGTCGCTAACTTACCATTACTTCTAACACGTAATGCTTCTCTTTCAAGCCCAAAACTCCCTGCTAAAATCTCCTCTGGCGTAAATAATTTTTGTATTTGATCTAGCATCTTTTATTCCCTTACATAAAGCATTTCATGATGCCATTGATTTAATTTGCTTTATGCCCTTTCTGTTATTTTATATACCCTCTATAGGCACATTTCGCTCTCTATAGAATATTATCCTTGTCCTTATATTGTTCTATAAATAATTTATCTAACATTTCTCATGAATTATATCAAAGTTCACCTAACTCATATTTTATAATTTTAGATACTTATTTCACTAACACTTCCACTAGTTAGTATACCTTATTTACATTAAAATCCAAACTATAATTTTACCAATCTTTTCTTATTCAACTTTTTAATTTAAGTGGAACTTTTTTATGTTACGTTCCGTCTTATATTAATATACTTAAATTTTAAAGGAGTTTTATAAAATGAGAAAGCAATTTACATATTTAGTGGCAGCTCTTGCCCTTAGTGCAACACTTATAGGATGTAGTTCAAAACAAGAGGAGGTTGTAACAACACCGTCTACCGAAGTTGAAGCTACAGTACCTACTGAAACGCCTGCTACTGAAGAAAATGTAGCTGATACAGAAGTTATAGAAAATGAAACAGCAACTGAAAATACAGAAGTACCAGCAGAAACACCAGCAGCAGATGCTACTCAAAAAAATGAATCTACTACTCAAGAAGATACACAAAAAGAAACAACAGATAAAGTAGAAACTAAGCCAAGTACACCACCTAGTACAACTAACAAACCAAGTACAAGTACTAAACCAAATACAACAACTAAGCCAAGCACAAGTTCTAAACCAAGTAGTAAACCTACAGCAAGTGCTAAACCTGAAGCTACTACTAAACCAGGGGCAAGTACTAAGCCTGAAGTAACTACTAAACCTGAAACAAGTGCTAAGCCTGAAGCTACTACTAAACCTGAGGCAAGTGCTAAACCTGAGACTACATCACTTAGTGCTTCAGAAGTATTTGATAAAACAATCGCTGGTATCGAACTTCCTATGACAATGGAAATGGATAGCACAATGATTGCAGATATGTACGGCATTGACACAAGCATTCTTAAAAGCTTTAAAGTAGTGGCACCTGTTATGAGTGCACATATCACAGAAATCGGTATATTTGAAGTAAAAGATGCAGCTGGCATTGATGCTGTAAAAGCTGGTATTACACAAAGAACTGGTGGCATCAACCCACAATTCCTTTACCCTTCACTTCAAGAAGCTTTTGCAAATCGTCAAACAGTTGTAAAAGGTAACTACGTATTCTTCGCAATGGATCAAAATATTGATACACTTGTTGCCAACTTCAATAATGCAGTAAAGTAGGACAAGATTATGGTATTTAGTAGTTTATTATTCTTATTTATATTTTTACCTTTATTCTTAATAACCTACTTTATCGTTCCTAAAAAATTACGCAACTTCATTTTATTTATGGCGAGCCTCATCTTCTATGCATGGGGCGAGCCAATTTATATACTTATCATGATTTTTTCCACAGTACTTGATTATACCTGTGGTAGGTTCATTGATTACTTTAGGAACTATAAATTTATTCCCAAACTTTTTCTTTTGATTTCTGTAGTTACAAACCTTAGTATGCTTGGCTTCTTTAAATACTCAGATTTTGTTATTGGTAATGTCAATCATCTTTTAACTTCTCCTATTAAGCTTATAAACATAGCATTACCAATCGGTATTTCTTTTTACACTTTTCAAACTATGTCTTATACCATTGATTTATATCGTGGTAAAATCGGCGTACAAAAAAATATTATTTCATTTGGTGCTTATGTAGCTATGTTCCCACAACTTATTGCAGGACCTATCGTAACTTATGAGCATGTAGAAAAAGAATTAAATGAACGCACAACCAATTGGGAAACTTTTGGAGAAGGAAGCATTCGCTTTATAGAAGGCCTTGGTAAGAAGGTACTTTTAGCCAATAATATTGGACGTCTTTGGGATACTGTTTCACATACAAGCTCTAGTGAACTTACTGTTGTAGGTGCATGGCTAGGTATTGTTGCCTTTGCACTTCAGCTTTACTTTGACTTCAGTGGGTATTCTGATATGGCTATAGGACTTGGAAAAATGTTAGGCTTCAACTTCCCCGAGAACTTTAATTACCCATACCTTGCAAAAAATGTTTCTGAATTTTGGAGACGCTGGCATATAACTTTAGGAAGTTGGTTTAGAGAATATGTCTATATTCCTCTTGGTGGAAATCGGGTGAGTAAACCACGTTTATTCTTTAATTTATTTGTCGTATGGTTTTTAACAGGCTTCTGGCATGGTGCGGGTTGGAATTTTGTCTTATGGGGACTTTTCTTTGCCCTACTTATTATGTTAGAACGTAGCTTCTTAATAAACTGGCTTGAGAAATTACCAAGTTTCATCAGTCATATTTACCTTATATTCATGGTCTTAATAAGCTGGGTATTATTCTCACACGATAGCTTAAGTGCTGGTCTTGACTACTTAAAAGTAATGTTCGGATTAAGTGTCACAGATTTTTCAAGTACAAGCACGCTTTATAGCCTTGCAAACTATAGTGTTATTTTAGGTATTGGTATTATATTTGCCACACCACTCATGAATAAGTTAAAACAAAAAACACCTGATTTTATCCTCTATCTATTTTATATAGGAACATTAGTACTCAGTACGGCTTACCTTGTGGATTCAACATTTAATCCATTTTTATACTTTAGATTTTAATTAAATTTTTAGGAGAATTTGTTATGAAATTAAAAATTGCTATGGGTGTTACCCTAGTAGCCTATGTCTTTGGTTTCTTCACACTCCAAGTTCTTGCAAAAGATAAAACTTTTTCTGAACTCGAAAACCGTGATTTAGCCTCCGCTCCAAAATTATCAAAAGAAGCTTTCTTAAATGGCTCTTTTGGTGAAGACTTTGAAAAATATATTGCTGACCAATTTCCGCTACGCAATAAATTTATAAGCCTTAAAGCTTATAGTGAACTTGCCCTTCAAAAAACAGATAACAATGGCGTATTCATCGGCAAGGGTGGGTACTTTTTACAAGACTTCACAAAGCCAGATACAGTCTTAATGGATAAAAATTCAGCTTATATTAATGAATTTGCAAAAAAATTCAATGTATATATGATGCTTTCACCAACCTCAACTAAGGTACTTGAATATAAATTGCCTTCCTATGCAACACCTTATGATGAAGGGACTTATATTCGTAACTTCTATAAACAACTTTCAACAAAAGTACATAAAGTCAATGTATTAGATACTTTACTAGATAAAAATACTGAGGACATTTACTATAAAACAGACCATCACTGGACTACTTTAGGTGCTTACTATGCCTATACAGCTTTTGCCAAATCTGCTGGCTTTACACCACTTAGTCTCAGTGACTTTAATATCATTGATGCTAACTCAGAATTTTATGGCACTCTATTCTCCAAAGGTAATTTTACCTTTGCAAAGCCTGATACCATTCAAATCTTTGAGCCAAAGCAAAAAGTAGATGTAGAAGTTAAGTATGTAAGCTCTAATACCACAACCAATAGCTTATATGCTTATAGCCACTTAGATACTAAAGATAAATATAGTGTATTCTTAGATGGCAATCATCCCCTCATCACCATTAAAACAGGTGTTAAAAATGGCAAAAAGCTTTTAGTTATCAAGGACTCTTATGCCAATAGTCTAGTCCCATTTTTAACAAATCACTATGAAGAAATTCATATTATGGATCTTAGACTCTTAAATATGCCAATCACAACTTATGCAACCCAAAATGGCATTAAAGACGTATTATTCCTTTATAACGTTCATGGTTTTAATACTGAGGCAAAATATAGCTTACTTGGGAAGTAAAAGAGACTGCAAGCATATGCTTAACCCCAAAAAACTACTCCAATATCAATTATGTTATTGCAGTAGTTTTTTATTTTTATGGTATATCAAATACATTATACTTTATAACATCATTATTTCTTCTAAAGATAACTTTGTTGTACTTTGAATAAGTTCAGGGGCTATACCCGCCTGTTTTAATTCTTTAGCAACTTGATAAACTCCTTCTTTGATACCTTCCTTGATCCCTTCCTTGATACCTTCTTCTCTAGCTTTATTTAAAGCACTTACCTTATCTTTTAAGATTTTAGCACGCATTTCATACATAGCACGTTGCTCTTCATCATTACTCATTCTAATAAGTTCATTCTTAGCCTCTCGTACTTCTTTAATACTTAATTCCAAGTTTCTTACTTTATTGCTCTCAGGATCTCTTAAAAATTCAGTCCATGCCACAAGCATATCCGTTTCATCTGATTCTGGTGGTAATTTAGGAATTTCTATAAAGTGCATTTCAATAACATCTGTTAGCTCCTCATTCGTCTTCATTTCTTTTAATCTATATCCTGTATGAAATGCTTCTGTTTTTAAATATTTAAAGTTTAGAATATTAATACATATTGTTCTCTTTAAAATAGAATAGTCATCTCCTTCCCCTAATTGTTCCTCATACATCTTACTCATATAATATAGACTTCTTTTAATCATGTTATATTCATTTTTAAGCTGAATCTCTATATTTATAATTTCATTATTACTAGTTGTTGCTTTAATATCTAATCTAGAATATTTATCATCAACAAAATGTTTGGCAATATCAGTTCCCTTAATCTCTACACCTACTATTGGAATCACTGGTTTTAATATAGCATTTAAAAAAGATATTAATATTTCAGGATGTTTTTCCGAACCAAATATATTTTTAAATACAAAATCTACCTTTGGATCTAATAACCCCTTTCCCATCTTGGTATCTCCTCTTTCTTCTCTTATTTATACTTGTAATTAAAGTATAACCTAACTTCTCACTTGTTAAAAGAATTTATAATGGTTAAGCAAAAACTTATGTAGCAAATTAAAATCTAAGTGTACAATTTTCTCTAGAGGTTATAAAAAGTACTTCACTTGGGTTTATAGTACTTTAAATGTAGGTATTAAAAATATATGTTTGTACATATTATTATATTAGCACCTATTTAAAGGAGGATGATACTATGGGAATGCCCCAAATACCTGAAGGAACTAATAGACCATGTTTTGATGAGATGCTCATTGATCTCTTAGAAGCTGTGGCCTTAGACCATATGTCTTTATCTCATATTATCAATGCAGAGGGTGAGCGTATTCAGGAGATGGTCAATAAATATGCTTGTGATGAACTAAGTTACTGTCAATTAGAGTCCTCCTGTGAAGCTACCAATACTTTGCTTAATAACGTTATTATGAAAGAATGGCTTATGCTTAATAGACTTAACTCTATTAAAGATATTACAGAGAAAAAACTCAACAACTTGTAAATAAATATACATATAATAAAATTAATTACTCTGATTTATCTTCCTCCTACCAATTTACTATCTCAGCAATACCCCCCAAAAAGTAAAGAGGTAGCAATCTCCTATTTATTTGAGATTGCTACCTCTTTATTATTTTCCATACTACCTAGCATAGTAATGATATATATTGTATATAAACAGTTAACTTTCCATTAAATAAATATTATCTGGACTCACTCTAAATTCGGGTGTATACACTAACCAATCTGTCATTTGGTCAATGTCTAAATCTAAGATATCACCTTCACTTAGTCCTTTAATCATATATGGTGCTTGTGTCAATTTTGCTCTCATAGTATTTTCTTTTATTTCGAGTATTTCAAACCATATATGTTCTTTTTTATCCCCTGAATCATCATTGTATTCTTCATCTACGGTTAACCCAAACTTTACAATACCATGATTATTAGTGTCTTCTATATACTTCCTAAAATATTCAAAGCGCTCTCTAGCTAAACTTCGCATACGTTCTGTTTCTTTCACTGTAAGCATCACCATGATATTATCATGTAATTTATCCTCTAGTGCAGAAAGCGGTACAAACTTACCTTCCTCATAATCTTCATGAGATAAATAAAGGAATACAGCTCCTGATGGGATTTCATGTCCTTCTCGCTTATTAGCACCACCCAGTATTTTTTCATCATAAAAATTGACTGCTTTAAACCAAGGCATCCACATTGCCATAAGAGGGGTTCTTCCTTGATAGTAGGCTGCACATATTGCTTCCTCTTCTTCGATTTCCTCTTTTCCATCCATTAGCCTATTAGCCATACCTTGTAAAAGCTTGGCATGATCTGCACAATAATCCTTGCGAGAATCTAACACTTCTAATTCAATCTTTCCACATCTACCCAGTCCATGTGTATGTAACCATACCACATCCTCATCCTTATCAGATACTGCTTGAATAGAATAAATGTAATTAGGTGAAGGTGCTACCTTAGAACTTGCTGCTAACTTTGCCCATATACCTGAATAAACACGTTGTGCACTATAATCAATCACTGCTAACATATCAGGTAATAATGCAGCAATTACCTTAAGTTGCACAAGGTATGAGGTGCCTATATCTTCCCCAAAAGTCATAGCCGTTGTAATACCTTGTGGTACTTGCTTAAGAAGTGTAAAATCCTCTTCCGAAAACTGATGATTCACTGTATAGATTGGTGAAAGTTCTACATCTTCAAGGATTAAAGTTACTTCATATGCTTCTCCCTCATAAATGAGGTGCACAATAGGATTGCCTTTCTCACTCTCTGATAAACCATCAACTACAAATAAATCTGTTGATTTAATTCTGTCTACTAATTCTCCTACATCATAAATATCTGCCACATCACGTGGTACACCCATTACATAAGAAACTTCTTTTTCAATAGCTACTGTAAGTCTTTCCTCTTGCTTTGACATATATCTCCTCCTATGTATCCTCTTATTTTTCTTCTAGTACTATTATATCTATATTCCATCAGTCGTTCATCTTTTTATTTTAATTTAATTGGTAGAATAATCGGTTCAACTTTGTACCTGGTAAATCCTAGTGATAACACATAAGACTCTTCCTTTGGAACTTTTATTTTTACTACGTATTCCTTAGTTGTAGGTTTAGATAGATCCTCTGATTCATAATTAAAAGTCCGTATACTCATTCCTTGATTAGGTATCCCATTAATATAAATTTCACCTAGTTCCTGCTCTTTTGGATTTGAGTCTAAAATTCCCACTTCCAATAAGCCATCTTGATAATTTAGTGTTGTAATAGTTAATGGAATGCCGTCATAAATAATTTCTTTAGGTAAAGTATCTTCTTGGTAAATCGTCAGTTCTTCTAATTTCTCTTTCCTATATTCATAGCCTTCTGCCTGCAAGGTAAACCTTTTACCTTTTTCAAAATAAATAGATGGTACAATATACTGGGTAACACCACCTTTTTCATCATAGCTACAGCTCACAGATGGCGTACCATTATGATATTTGCCTTCTCCCTCTATATTTAAATTTTTTAGCCCAGTTATATACCCACCTTCTATATGACTACTATAACTTAACGTCATCATAGTCGGGCTTACTTCCAAACATTCAAAACTAATATTTCCCCCTTCAATAGCTACATCCTTATCTAAGGTATAGATTTTTTTAGGCTGACGAAGTTCCTCTGGAATTTGTAATGTAATTGTTGTCTCACCTATTAATGTTCCCTCCCCTTCCTCCGATGAATACCCACTTAGTTCTAGTTTAAGTGGAACCTGTATTTCATCTTCTGTAAGCAATGTGCCTACACCAGAACCTTGTACTTCTATACTGGTATAATCATGCCCGCTACTATAGGTACTAATGCCTACCTCATCCATCTTTTTTCCGTTTAACATCCAGCAATCATCAATATTTAGAGAATAACTTACATTTTGTGATGATAGTTCCTCTTCATCTGGTAAACCTATGATTTCTGCTTCAAAAGATAACCTCATAGCATCTATATAAATATTAAATACTTTAAGCTTATATTCCCCTATTGTTCCTTCTACATCTGGTATAGCTGGATATCCTGCCGCTGCTGCATTTTCTATCCCCTTATCTTTAAAAATACTTTCTATTATTTCTTTTGCAAAAATCTGTACCCTAGGTACTGCACAGCTTCCTGCTAGTAAAACCAAAACAATCCCTGTAGCAATTTTAGCAATTGGATACTTTTTAGGTTTCTGTAAATCTTTAAGCTTTTCTTCTAAAGCTTTTTCTAAACGTACCTCTGGAATATGTATTTCTTCACCTTCAAAGTCTGTTAATAAATCTTCTATCTCTAATTCTATCTCTTGTAATGCCATTAAATCCATCAGCTCTTTCTTATCCTTCATAGCTTGTCACCTCCAATTCCTTTCTTAAAGCTTTTAAGGCTGTGTACATCTTCCCCTTAACTGTTCCCACTGGCACATTTAAAACTTCTGAAATTTCTTCTAGGGTATATCCCATATAATATTTAAGCCTAATCATTTCTTGTACCTTAGGTGGCACTTTCTTTAAGGCACATTCTAAATCTACTTTTCCACAAATATCAATTTCAGTTGTCATTTTATCCACATAACCCACCAAAGTTTTCACATTTTTATTTAATCTTATTAAATTTTTAGACTCATTTATAACAATTCGTAAAAACCATGTCTTAAAGTATTGCTTCTCCTTTAACTGCCCTAATTTAGAAAATGCTTTCTCCACTGCTGATAAGTAGGCTTCTATACTTAAATCTTCATTTTTAGTAATCACATACGCCATTTTATACGCCTCCTTCTCTTATTAGACACATTACACTTCCAAATAGTTATACTTTTTTATTATTTTCTTCGCCTACAATAAAGCAGCTACCACACTAATTTACTTAGCATGATAGCTGCTCTAAACACCCTATCTTTCAATCTCATATGGCCAGTTAATAATCCCGCCAATATCATATAAATTTGTATAACCCATATGTTCTAAAATAGCCCCAGCTGTTAAAGTTCTTACACCACTTCTACAGTAGTAGTAAATTGTTTGCTCTAAGTCTGGTGCTACTTCCTCAATTTTCATCTCAAGCTGTGGTAGTGGAATATGAATGCAGCCTGGAATATGACCTTCTTCATATTCTTCTTTTGTACGAATATCAATTAAGATAATATCTTTATTTGCATCTAAATTAGCTTTTGCTTCTTGCATATTTAATTTATTTATACTCATGTCAAGTCTCCTAAGTTGTCTATATTACATTTCTACTTTACATGGCTCATATGGTAAAGTCAACCATTAACACTTCATATCTAGCCTTCTAACATTTATTATCTTTTATCATATAAATTCTTATACCTTGTGAAAAATAAGAAGCCAATTACAAAAATAAGTACCGACATCCCTAAACTCATCATCAGACGATTTAATACTACCACAACAATCCTTACAGCCCCTATAAACATTAGCAAGTAACTGGCATATAACAATAACTTCTTATAAATCTCTTTATCATTCATAGCCTTCCCCCATATTTAAGTCATGATTACTTCCCTAATACCTCTTTTACTGCAGCAACAAATTCTTCTGGTACATCTACGAATGTATTATGACCTGCACCTTCAATAATAATGATCTGCTTATCTGGTGCCGTAATGTTTTTGCAGTATGTTTCTGCTAGTGAAAATGGTGTCACATAATCACTACCCCCACTAATGAAATACATAGGTACTTTATACGCTAACATCTCATTGGCATCAAATTTAAATAGCCCATTAGTTAAGGTGTTATCTGGTGCTGTCAAAACCTTATTGCTATCTACCAAGAACCATTTTACATCTTGCAATTTTAAACTTGGAGATGTTAAAAATGCTGGTGTCAATTGCAAAATAGACTTTTCTCTATTTCCCTTTAAATACTTTGGCTCCATCCCACGATAAGTTATAAAAGCGTCATTAACTTTAAGTTCTTTAAGAAAACTTTCATAGTTTCGTGTAAACTCATCTATATACTTAGTATCTCCTACTTCAGCGGCTCTCTTTAGGGCTTCATTATACCCTACTTCTTCCCCGGGAATCATGCTCACCACCTGTCCGATACCAATATAGCTACTTACTTTATCAGGATGATTATACACATAGGTAGTACCTATAAGTGTTCCCCAAGAATGGCCCATAATAATCACTTTTTCCTGCTTAAATCTATCTTGTAAATAACTGACTATAGCATCAATATCCTCTAAAATAAGTTCCTTAGAAACTTCTGCTTCCGGATTAGCATAATATGTTCTGCCACTCCCTCGCTGATCATAGGTCACAATAGTAAAATCTTTATTTAACTCAGGCTGCCATATGTAATCAAAGTAACCTACAGGATTTCCTGGCCCTCCATGTAAAAATAAAATAACAGGGTTATTTATATCCTCACCACGAATACTTAACTCTTGTTTAATGCCATTAATATCAATAGTAACCTGTTCCTGAATGCCATTCTCTGAGATAATTTTAGTTCTTTGTCCATTAATTAACCTACCACCTACTATGTATAGTGTTGCTAAAACAATTATTGCTAATATTAAAATCCCTACAGCCCTTAATATTTTTTTCATCGCTTCCCCCTTATTTTATGATAGATGTGAAATCTATTATTATATCTAATCCTCATTATATACTATATAACGAAAATTATGAATATTATTTTTAAAGGCAAAAAAAATAAGGACTGGCATAACATCTACTTAGGGATGCCATCTACACCAGTCCTTTTATTAGTAAGCTGTATCTATTAAGTCTTTTAAATAAAGTACTCAATACTCTCCTCATGTTTCATATTAAATATCTCAAATATCTTATCTCTTACCCTAAGAAAATTAGAGCTTGTTCTATCACGATTTCCTGTTTCTAATGGTACATTTACAACGCATTTTATTTTACCTGGATTAGGTGTCATAATGACAATTCTATCCGCTAAAAACACCGCTTCCTCTATATCATGTGTCACAAAAATAATTGTTTTTTGTTGGTCTTTACAAATGCTTAAAATATCATCTTGTAATTTCATACGTGTGATAGCATCTAACGCCCCAAAAGGTTCATCCATAAATATAATATCTGGATTTACTGCTAAAGCTCTAGCAATAGAAACACGTTGTTGCATTCCACCTGAGAGTTGTCTTGGATGAGAATCTTTAAACTTAGACAGTCCTACAAGGTCAATATATTTAGATGCAATTTCTTTACGTGCTACTTTTGATATCCCCTTTGTTTCAAGGCCAAGCTCTACATTTTTTAATACGCTACGCCAAGGGAGAAGCCCATAGTTTTGAAAAATAGTTACATTTTTAATAGAAGGTTCTTGAACTTCTTTGCCTTCAATCGTAATACGACCTTCAGTAACAGGTTCAAATCCTGCAATAGCATTCAAAAGTGTACTTTTTCCACACCCAGATGGACCAAGAAGACAAATAAACTCCCCTTTTTCAATTCCTAATGAAATATGTTCAAAAGCTGTAAATACTTTACCATTTTGTATAAATGTTTTGCTAGCATCATTCACTTCTATATACATTAATGTCCACCTCCCCAAGCGCTTAAAACATATTCCTCAAGTTTCTTAAGTAATGTATCCAGTAACAGCCCAATAATACCAATAACAATAATTGTTGCCATAAGTGTATCTGCCCTTAAATTGTTTCTTGCATCTATAATTAAATAACCAAGCCCTGACTGTGCACCTATCATTTCACCTGCTACAAGAAATATCCACGCTGTACCAATGGCAATATGAAGTCCATTTGCAATTTGTGGGAATGCAGCTGGTAAGATAACTTTCCACAAAATATGAGGTTGCTTAATCCCAAAGTTTTTGGATACCTTTAAGTAAACAGGGTCAATGCCACCTACTGCTGAAACTGTTGATAATAATACTGGAAAAAATGCTGCAATAAAAATAATTACAATAGCAGGTACATCCCCTATTCCAAACCACAGTACAATAAAAGGCATCCACGCCATAGGTGAAATAGGACGTAATAGTTGTACAATAGGATTCACATATTTAAAAATCCCCTTAAACCACCCAAGCAAAAGTCCAAGTAACACAGCCACAATAATGGCACTCATGTAACCTAGTATAAAGCGATACATGCTCGCACCTATATTGACAAATATAGAACCATCTAAAAACATTTTTACTAATGCCTCAGCGGCAAGAATTGGTGATGGAAATAATGCTGGATTAAAGTTACTTACAAAAAATACAATTTGCCATAGTATAATTAGTATGCCACAAGCGACAACTATATTTTTAATGAATAAGAACTTTTTCATCTAAATCCCTCCTTTACTTACTCAAAATCATTTTGTACAAATTCTTCAAAGGTAGGAGGATTCTCTGATAAGCCATATTCCTTAACTTTACTGACTAATGTATTATAAGCTTCCTCCGTTATCTCAAGATTGTCATATGAAATCCATTGTAATGATACATCTAGAATTTCATCCTCCTGTTTTAAATACTTTTTTGCTACTTCTTTTGCTCTATCTAAACTTAAGTTTTTGCCTGCCTCTTTATAACCTGCTACAAATTCTTTTGCAAGCTTCGGACTTTCTTCTATAAACTTATCCGTTAAAACGAGCCCACAGCATAGGGAGTCCTCCCATAATTCTTCTGAAGAATAAAGTACCTTACCTACATCTAATGCAACAGCTCTTGCCCCAAATGGTTCAGCTACACAATAACCATCAATTTGTTTACTCACTAAGGCTGAAGGCATTTCTGCTGGTGACAACTCTGTAATCTTTAAATCATCTAAAGTAAGTCCATTTAGTGTAAGGGCATCATTTAATAAGATATTATGTGAAGACTGCCTATGTGGAATGGCAAATGTCTTGCCTTTTAAATCTGCCATAGAATTAATATCTTTAGATACGATCATTACATTACCATCTCTATGTCCCAAAGCCACTGCTTTAATACCTATTCCTTGCTCTTTAGACTTCATGGCAAGTTCAATAAGTACTGAAGCCCCATCTATCCTTCCTGTATTTAAGGCATCTAAAAGTTCAGGCCATGAACCATATTTCACAAGTTCTATATTTAATCCTGTACTTTCTTTTAATTCCTCTGCTTCTTCAAATAGCGGTAATGCATGTGTAATAGGTAAATATGCAATCTTTACTGTATTTGCCACAGTGTCTTTCTCACTTGAATCATTTTCATCACCTATGGCACCACAGGCTGCAAGTGATATTGCCATAATTCCTATGCATAATAATGATAAAACTTTATTCTTCATCTATATCAAACCCCTTTTTAGTCCCAGGCTAATGCTTTTCGCTTAGCTTTCATATCCTCTAAAATTTTATAACCTAATGCCACTGGATCTGTATCTACATGCATGACTGAACCAAGTATTTCTCTCGTGCCTTCTTTTAAAAACTCAATTACATTTTTAGAACCATAAATGGGTGCTTCTACGCAATGATATGAATTAATACCTTGTAATCTAAATCCTAATGCTGCGTCAATTCCTTTTTCATTTCCCCATTCAGGTGAAGCAAATGCAAATGGCATATCACAGATTTTGTGATGAAGTGCTGCAGCTACTCCAGCAAAAATACCTGATGAACGAGTATTATCAATACATTCCCCTACATGCCATACTGGTGGTAAATCTGGTTCTAAAAATTTTCTTAAGCTTTCCCCTGTTTTTTCAAGACCTCCCACATTACAATACCCAAGTTTCATAAGCGGGAATGATGCACACCCATTACTCAGAATTAAGACATTATTTTTAAGTAATACATCTGCCACATCTACTGTTGCTTTTTCATAAAGTGTCTTGGGGTTGCTACAACCAACCATATTGACAATCCCAAGGATTTGCCCACTCTTTATTGCATCAGCTAATGGCTGCATACTCCCAAAGCGTTTATGCACATATTCTACTGAGAACCCGATTTCAGCATCTACCTCATAAGGCGGAATATATACTGGAATACCACGACGTGATTCAAAGCTTTCAATGGCACGTATCACAATTTTTTCTGCAAGTGCTCTTGTTTCACCAATATTAGAATGTTGATGGTCATATTCATAACGTTCTGCCCCTGGAAGTCTTGCCGAATCACTTGTTGTCACAACTGTGGTTTTAAAGCATTTTGCCACTTCCATAATAGATGGAAAGACATCCTGTACATCTGCTACCCATAAATCAAGTGCGCCTGTACCTAATACTAGTTCTGCTGAAACCGCATTAGAAAGTGGAATAACCCCACCATAACGATACATAGCTGCAAGACCTGAACAACAAATACCATAAAAACGAATCCCTTTCGCCCCTTTTGATTTTGCCAATTCAATAAACCTCTCCTCTCGTCCTACTTTCACAATTTCACTAACCAAAAGTGGTAAATGTCCATGTACTGCAATATTAACATAACCTTTTTTAAGTGCACCAATATTTACTTTTGAAGTCACCCTATCACCCACACCAAATAAACTATCTGTGGCAATAGAGGCACCTACAACACCTGAAAATGTAAAAGCAAGCCCACAACGTAGAAACTGTTGCATCACACTTTTCCAATCCCCGTCTGTTGCACAACCACTTTTATGATAAGCTTCAAACACCTCATGATAAGCACTAATAGGAATAATATCTAAGTTTTTCCACACCTGTTGCCTCTCAGGTGTTGCACACGCCTTAATCGTATGATGTTCATCTGGAATAGTTCGTGACATATCTTCTAAAAGAGCATCAGCAAGTTTTGAAGCAACTTCATTCACACTTTTACCCTCTATCTCAATGCCAAAGGCTTTCGCAGTACTCATAATCTTCTGCTCACCCACAATTGGTACATCTAATTTACCTTCTGCTGCCCATTTAAGTGCAAGGATTACTTCTCTTGCATGCATCCCATGTTGTGCTGCACCTGCTGCTGCCGAACGCAGAAGATTTCTTGCTACAATTAAATCTGCATCTGCACCACACACCCCTTTAGGACTTTTAGCTGTTACCTTACATGGCCCCATATTACAAATCTTGCAACAGACTCCCGCAAGCCCAAAGCTACATTGTGGTTTTTGCTTATCAAAACGATCAAAAGCCGTATCAATACCAAGCTGCTCTGCACGTAATAACATTTCCTTTACAGCAGGATCTGGTGTTTGCTCTATCACATCTTGTTTAGATGGAAATGTTTTTTTATACTCAGCTACAGCTGTCATATAATCCTTAATAAATGTATCTTCCCCTTCTTGATGATCTGCTTTTAAAACAATTGTTGGAATACCATTTTCATCAAAACCAATCAAATTACGATGACTATGTATATAGTCATGAGATTCATGATGCGTTGTGTGCTCATGTACATGTAAATTATGTTTCATTTTAACTCTCCTCCAAGCTATACCCATTAAACCTATTAGTTTTATTAGTTTTATTAGTTTTATTTATTTTAAATATTATAACTATAATAAAATATTGTCAATATTTAATTTATACTATATTTATTGTTTTAGTAGTATTTGATGACTCCCCCCCCAAAAATGTACATTAAAAATTTGTTTAAACTTAACGATTGAAAATTATTTACTTTTTGCTTTATTAAGTCTATAATATTTCTAGATATCGGGGTGTGGCCTAGCTGGTAAGGCGCTAGACTGGGGGTCTAGAGATCGCGTGTTCAAGTCACGTCACTCCGATTAAATTTAAAGTATTACACCATAAAGAAAGCCTAGTTTCTACTTCATTGTAGCTACTAGGCTTTCTTCTAATTTCCTACTCCCCTATTAAACTATTATTAAAAAATCCAAATGCCCCTTAAGAACATTTGGATTCCATTTGCTTAACTCCATATCTAAGACCTGCAATAAGTCCAATATAAATCGCTATAACTATACTCCATAACATGTACCCTGAAATAATCATTCCTATACCATATGCAATAGTTAAAATTATCAAAAACAATTGCATTGCTTTCCCTATCTTTATCCATCTATTGAGCATTTCAAAGTAAGACTCTTGGTCTGTATAAATTTCATACTCACCTTCTGCTAAGTCTTCTTTATAATGTTTTCTAAAGTAACTCCACCCATTAAAAGTAGTATTTATAAATTCCCAACCTTGTTCTGCAAACATTTCAATATAACGTTCCTTTTCTATAGAGCCTCTAATCATCTTTGTATTAAAATCAATCTTGTAACGATATACTGTGGTATCTTTTCTAAAAGTACTATAAAAACAACCTCCCTTTACTAATTGCCACCCTTCTTTAGATTTCTTATTTAATGCCTCTTCTTCCTTCTCATAGTTCCATGCTGCATAAACATCAAAATATCTTTTAATTTCTTTCCCCATATTACTCATCTCCTATTTTTCTGCTTTAATATTTTCTACACTTATTAATAATTCTTTTAATCTTTCAATCTCTCTATCTAAAACTTCTTTTCCTATATTGGTTAATTTATATAGTCGTTTTCTATCTAATGCCTCATTACTCTCTTTATCCTCAACAATCCACCCTTTTTTTATCATATTGCTTGTTGCACCATACATTGTGCCTGAACCAATTTTTACACGTTCATTAGATAGTCTTAATGTATCTTGCATAATACCATAACCATGATTAGGTCCACTATATAAACAAAGTAGTATATAAAAATAACTTTCTGTCAGTGGCTCACTTTTCTTAATCATGTTATCACCCCTTTCTTATAGAATAAATATACTATGTCGTGTACTGATACATATATCGTACCATGACATATATCGTCTGTCAACATATTATTATTGACTTAGCGATTTATACTCAATACTAAAAGAGGAGTGTAAAACTAGTTACCTACTTTTACACTCCTCTTTTATAAAATATTATCTAAATCTTATTTTACATCTATATATAAATCTGCTTCAGATATTATATCTAATTCCTCTATTTGTTTAAGCTGTGTGCTGTATGCTAACAGAATATAGGTTTCCATATAATGTGGATGTGAAAGTCCACCAATCCCTGCAAGAATTAATTTTGTTTTTGCTTCTTTATAAGCTTCAGCTACATCAAATGATAAAAATTCCGCTGCTGACATAGTCCCTGCTAAATTTAACCCAGCTGCTGTAATAAAATACATTGGTGATTGAAGCATTGTATAACCATATGTTTTTCTACCAATTAAATTTTTGCCTTCTGTGAGTTCAATTTGAACATATGGTAAACAAGCTTTTGGAATAGTAGCTAATGCTTCTGCTCGTTTTTCTTCTGATGAAAATGATTTTGTTACTTTAATCTTTTCTACATCACTATAATCAAAGGCACTATTTCTATCCACCATAATATCACTAATCGCATCCACAGCATCATTCATCATACTCGATGCCATATATGGTGTATCAATAATTGTATGCCATTTTATCTTAAGTAAAAGATTCATTTCTGTACTAATTGTATTGCCATATTTCGTAAATCCCCATGCCTCTGTTGGAATCGTTTGTACTAAATCTTCTTCATTTACAATGTTAAAAATACTTGGATATGTTCTAGTTGCATTTTCATCTAATGTTGTATTTGGTGTTGCAAAGCTATATGTATATGTATCAAAATCTCTATCTTCAAGTTTTTTACCTACTAAATTAGCTAAGGCACCTCCTCTAGAGTGTCCTGTAATCATAAATGTAGCATTTTGTGTATCCACACCATTTGTTATCATGTATTCTTCAATAAGCTTTACGATTCTATTAGCTGTAATATCGAATCCCATATGATTTTGCTTTTCAAGCCATTCAGCTACGTTACCAAACTCACTATCTTGTCCCATAGCAAAGTTACTTAGCCATTCCATTTGTGCTCTTGTTCCACGAATTGCAAGTAAAATAAGTTCTTTTTCTTCACTACCATTGCTAATTTTTTTATGTCCTACATTGAATTGTGTCATATGATCATCATTATAATAATTTCTTAAATTATATTCTGATACATCCTGAAATTCATGTGATGCCATAGTCTCCATTATACCTTGTGCAGTATCAATGTTTGTTGCATCTACTGCTAATGCATAAGCAGATGTGGAAGCTTCTTTTTCATTTACTGCATAGTCAATGTCCGATGAATAATATGCAAGTGCTGAAAAAATTGATGCTGTTTTACATAATCCTCTATTAAATACTGTATTATCATTAAAGAACCATGTATCATCCCACTCATAAGAAAGATTAAATCCAGTCCCAATTTCTCCATTTTGAATTTCAACCATATTTGTTTTAATTAAGTTCTTATTTGTAGGAAATACACAAGCTGTTTCAATCCCTAGTGCTGATGTTGTTGTTAACTTACTATTACACTCTGCTACAAGCTGATCCGTTACTATTGATGTTTTTTGTGCAAAAATTTTCCCTGGTACTACTATCATTATCATCGTTGCACTCAGCCCATATACTAGTATTTTTTTGTTTATCATGTCCCAAAATCTCCTATCTATTTTTAATCATCTTTATGTTAATATACTTTATATATTATTTCAACT
>JAZKZQ010000085.1:0-3469 GCA_045612745.1 Cellulosilyticum sp.
GGATTTTTCTTTTGTGGCATAATTGAACTACCAGTACTATAAGCATCATCTAATTCTATAAAGTGGAATTCGTGACTACTCCATAAAATCACTTCTTCACTTAAACGGCTAAGGTGCATCATAAGTGTAGAAAGCGTGTAAAGTAGATCTAAAACAAAGTCACGATCTGATACGCCATCAATACTATTTTCACAAATACCATTAAAGCCTAAAGTTTCTGATACAAAGTCACGATCAAGCGGATATGTAGTTGTAGCAAGAGCACCACTACCAAGTGGTAGATAGTTTGTATGTTCATAAGCAAACTCTAAACGCTTATAGTCTCGTTTAAACATTTCAAAATATGCCATTAGGTGATGCGCAAAAGTAATAGGTTGTGCACGTTGTAAGTGGGTATAACCAGGCATAATGGTTTCTGTATGTTTAGTTGCAATATCTGTTATAGCTTTCATGAGATCAAAGAGCATTTCTTTTAATGAAATGATTTCATCAAGTGTATAAAGTCTTACATCTAATGCAACTTGGTCATTACGACTACGTCCAGTATGCATTTTTTTGGCAACATCTCCAATACGAGAGATGAGTAAGGCTTCAATATTCATATGAATATCTTCCATTTTTTCATCAAAAGAAACAAGACCTTCTTCAATATCTAAAAGTAGATCATGAAGCCCATTTTCAATTGCCTTACTTTCTTCTAGACTTATAATATTTTGTTTGCCAAGCATTTTTACATGTGCAATGCTTCCTAATATATCATGTTTGTAAAGCCTTTGGTCAAAAGAAATGGATGAGTTAAAATGATCTGTTAAAGCATCTGTTTCTTTGGCAAAGCGACCTCCCCATAGTTTCATAAAAGCCTCCTAGGTGTTATTATTTATTATTTTTTGCTTGTTCTTGTTTAAGAGCACGTACACGAAGTGGTAAACCATAAAGTCTAATAAATCCACCAGCATCTTTGTGATCATAAAGGTCTCCTGTTGTGAAACTTGCTAAGTCTTCACTATAAAGTGAGTAAGGAGAAGTAGCACCTTGAGGAATGACATTACCTTTGTAGAGTTTTAAGTTAACTTCACCTGTTACAACCTTTTGTGTACTTGTTACAAATGCTTGAAGTGCCTCACGAAGTGGTGTGAACCATTTACCATTGTAAATAAGATCAGCAAATTCAAGAGCTACTTCTTGTTTATAACGATATGTCTCACGGTCAAGTGTAAGGTGTTCAAGTTCTTCATGTGCTTTATAAAGAATTACACCACCTGGTGTTTCATAGACACCACGAGATTTCATACCAACTACACGATTTTCAACAATGTCTTCAATACCAATACCATTTTGACCACCAAGTTCATTAAGTTTTTCAAGAAGATCAGATGGTTCCATTTCTATACCGTCTAAATGAGTTGGTATACCATCTTTGAATGTAAGCGTAATAGTAGTAGCGACATCTGGTGCCTTTTCTGGAGAAACACCTAATTTAAGAAGATGATCATAGTTTGGTGCATTGCTTGGATCTTCAAGCTCAAGACCTTCATGAGAAATATGCCACATATTACGGTCACGACTGTAGCTATCATCTTTTTTCATTGGTACTGGAAGACCACGTTCTTCAAGATAAGCAATTTCTTGTTCACGAGATGAAATATCCCAAATACGCCATGGTGCAATAACTTTAAGATGTGGTGCAAGTGCAGCAATACCAAGTTCAAAACGAATCTGGTCGTTACCTTTACCAGTACATCCATGACAAATAGCAGTAGCACCTTCTTTGAGTGCAACATTAACAAGTGTTTTAGCGATTACAGCACGGGCAATAGAAGTACCTAAGTAATATTTAGATTCATAAATAGCACCAGATTGAATCATTGGAAATACATATTCTTTCATAAATTCGTCTTTTACATTCTCTACATAAACTTTACTAACTCCCATTGAAAGGGCACGTTCTTCAAGACCTACAAGTTCAGCATCTTGACCTACATTTATACATACAGCGATTACATCATAATCATAATTTTCTTTAAGCCATGGAATAATAACTGAAGTATCAAGGCCACCTGAATATGCTAATACAACTTTTTCTTTCATTTCAAAATCCCCCTTATGAATGTTTTAATATTTACTTGTATTTATGTATAATTATACACATGTATAGATAAAATACAATACTTATGTTTAAATATTTTATAAAATTTAATATTTAAATTATATAATAAAAATAATGATAAGTAATCATGTGTAATAAATTTAACTTATGAGTATTTAAAGAATATATTTATAATAATCACACATGCAGATATTATTATAGAATAAAAAATATTCTATGGTATACTAACATAAGCTTCTTCAAATACATAAAGAGGTTAAGTGAGTAGGAATTGAGATTAGGGAGGAAAATAGAAATGGGTAATTTATTTGATTTAGACGCACCTGTTTGGGTATGGATGGGTGAGCTGGCAGATGTTATCATCTTGACATTTTTATGGTGGATATGCTGTATACCTATTGTAACAGTAGGAGCATCTACAACGGCATTCTTTTATGTAATGGGCAAGAAGGTAAGAAAAGAGAATATATATGTCGTCAAAGACTTTTTTAAGAGTTTTAAGCAAAATTTCAAACAATCTTTTTTCTTGACAGTTATTATGTGGATTGCATTTATAAGTGCAGGATTATATGCTTTTATGACCTTAGAGGGCTTATTATTACAAGTAGAAAGCTTAAAATGGATTATTCCTGTAGCGGTTATTTTTATATTTGAAGTAGTAAATATATTTACATATTTATGGGCACTTTTATCAAGGTTTGATATGAAAACAAGCGTGCTTGTCAAAACAGCATTGGTACTTACGCACAAGCATTTACTTACCACTATTATCAATACGCTCACATTTATTATTGCAGGGTATTTAGTAGTGAAGCTACCATTATTAATTGTCTTTTTACCAGGGATTATTATAACGCTTAGTTCATTTTTAATGCAAAATTTATTCTCTCGTTATATTACAGCAGATATGCAAAAAATACCCGAAGAAGTGACTACTTTAAATGAATAAGTATATTAATAAGGAAATAAGAAGTTGTCTGTTTGTTTTTTAGAGAATAAAAATATTCAGTAGTATAAATAAAATTTTTTGTGATATAATAAAAATAAAGTAATTTATTTAAAAAACATTCATATGAATGCGTTATACTATAATAAGCATAAATGAATGAGGTGAACAAGATGACTATTCTAGTAGATTTTATAGTGCAAGTTATATTAATAATAGGAGCAATTAGTTTCTTTAACTTAATTGTTGCACTATTTAAAGTAAAGAAAATAATGAAGATGCAAAAAGATAACCCAAATATTCAAGGGATTAGTATTGTAAATGGTGAAGTAAAAATTATTGAAAAACATCAAATGCCACAAGTGATGCCACAAGAAGTAGAGAAAGATTTAGTAACAGATCCTGTGTGTCATAAA
>JAZKZQ010000086.1:0-11644 GCA_045612745.1 Cellulosilyticum sp.
ATCCATTATGGATTCCTCCTTTGGTATTTTATTGGTTGGCAGACCAAAATTATTGTACCAAAGGAGGTTTAAAATAACCACTCATAGCTATAAGCTTTTATGAACCCCAGGCCTAGCCCGGGGTTTTCTTTATTACAATAAGAAGTTTGTAACAGTAAGTTGTACACGTTGTGGTTATACCGAATTGTATAAAGCCCAATCAAGCGATGGTTGGAATATTTTAGACTTTTTAATTGGTAATTAGATAAAAATATAAGCCCCTTATAAATTGAGTGTAAAGAGTAAAACCTCAATTTATAAGGGGCTTATATTTTATAGCAGTCAAACTAAAGTAATTTAATCAGTGATTCTAATTCATCACATAGACTTTTTGCAAGAGTAAAGTTGTTATCTTTTAAGGCAAAAGCAATTTTTGTTTCAACTAGCTTTTTCTTTTGTTCAATTTCCAAATAGTCTTTATTAAAGTGCTTTGCATATATCATCTGTCTAAATTTACGCATACGTAATTTACGAATTGTCTGATTATCAATGATAAGTGCATAATCCATTGAATTTACAATAGAATAAAAATCATGTGAAATCATAAGCACAGCACCTTGATAATCTGCAAGAGCTTTTTCTAAGGCAAGCTGAGCATACGTATCTAAATGACTTGTTGGTTCATCAAGAAGTAGTAGGGTGGCATTTGTTGTAGCAATTTTAGCTAATTGAAGGATGTTTTTTTCACCACCAGATAAAGCACTAATTTTTTGACTTAGATTATCTTCATTAAAGCCATAGCTTGAAAGATAAGATTTTACTGCTTCAGGTGTCTCTAAGCCCGATTCTATAAATTCTTCAAGTACAGTATGTTCTTCATTAAGCATTTCGCCTTGACGCTGTGATAAATAAGCTACTGTCATATCTTCATGAATAGCAATCGCATCATGCTTATTCTTAAAAATTTCACGCAATAAAGTTGTCTTACCCGTACCATTTGCACCAATGAGGGCTACTTTATCAGTCGATTTAATTTCAAAATTAACATCCTCCAAAAGAGTTTTATCAAAGGCTACATGGTAATTAGTTACTTTTAATGCTGTAATTTCTTCACTTGGTTCAAGGTTTTCCTTAGTATTGTGACAAACAGGTATATCAAAACGAATATTAGGCTGTTTGATATATACAAATGGTGCTTTAATACGTCTTGCTTCTAAGCGTTCTTGGATTTTGACACGTGCCTTTAATGTTTTTCCTCTAGCAGCTTCTGCATTATTAGTAGCAGCTTCACGAAGCTTTTCAATTAAGCGGGCATTTCTTTCAATTTCATCTGTATCAGCTTGTGCTAGTTCTTGGAGTTCAATTTTTCTTTCAAGAAGTGAAAAATTGTAATCAATATATCTGCCATCAAATTCTTGAACTTCCTTATTTTCTAAGTGTAGAATTTTATTGAAACAGTGGTTTAATAAATATCTATTATGGGTAATTACAAAGAGTGTCCCCTTATAAGCATTAATAAGCTGCTTCAGGGCATTAAGATTTTCAAAATCTAAAAACACATCTGGTTCATCCATAATTAGTAAATTTGGTTGTATCATCATTTCTTTAATAACTTGAACAAGTTTAAATTCCCCACCGCTAAGTTCAGAAATCATAAGGTCTTTATGTTTCATCAGATCAGCTAGGTTTAATTTTTTATTAATATGACTTTCAAAGTCATCTCCACCCAGTGCTTCATATGCATCAAATGTTTCTTGGTATTTTTCAAGAAGTTCATCTAGCTCAGTAGCTGTTTCCATTTCTGTGCAAATAGCTGCTAGTTCTTGTTGTAACTTAATACACTCACTTCCAATATATTCAAAGACAGTGATTTCTCTTTTAAGATTGTTATCAGGAAATTGACTTACATAACCTATTCTACAATGTGGCATAACATCTAATGTACCTTCAAACATATATTTATCTGGATTCATAATGAGATCAATAAGTGTACTTTTACCACTTCCGCTTACACCAATAAAGGCGCAGTGTTGACCTTCGTCTAATGTAAATGAAATTTGATTATAGAGTTCTTTTTGTGGAAAGCCATAAGATAAGTTCTCAATTTTTATCATAATAGTACCTTTCTTTTACCATAGAAAAAGAGCCTATAAAAATAAGCCCTTTATACATTATTCTATATTCTTTTTAGACTTGTTGTTTGTAGTATATCACTTTTTACATGTACTTTCAATTGTTTCATAGAGCTACATTATTTTCAAGGTTACTAGAATAAGTTATAATAAAACAAAGTAAAGAAAGGACGGCATATCTTATGCCTAGAATATAGTAAAATGAATATACAAATTTTTGGAACTAAAAAATGCTTTGATACAAAAAAAGCTGAGCGTGATTTTAAAGAACGTGGTATAAAATATCAGTTTATTGACTTAAAAGAAAAAGGGCTGAGTCAGGGGGAACTTAATAGTGTGAAACAGGCAGTAGGTGGGATAGAAAACATGATCAATATGGAGTGTAAAGATAAGGAAGCTGTATCACGTATCAAGTTTGCTTCTAATATTAATAAAGAAAAACGTGTATTAGAGTATCCCCAACTTTTAAAAACACCTATTGTACGTAATGGCAAACAAGCAACCATTGGATTTTTACCTGAAGTTTGGAAAACATGGGAATAAGGGGTACTAGAAATATACAAAAGCAAAGGATTTGAAATAGTGTATGAAAAAATTAGTCATTGGAATTTTAGCACATGTAGATGCTGGTAAAACAACATTATCAGAAAGTATGCTTTATTTAAGCGGAAAAATTAGAAAATTAGGCCGTGTAGATAACAAAAATGCTTATCTAGATACTTATGAATTAGAAAAATCTAGGGGGATTACTATTTTTTCAAAACAAGCCATGTTTGAAATTAATGAGACACAAATTACATTATTAGATACCCCAGGACATGTGGATTTTTCAGCAGAAATGGAAAGAACACTTCAGGTGTTAGACTATGCTATTTTAGTTGTTAGTGGTGCTGATGGGATACAAGGACATACACAAACTTTATGGCGTCTTTTAAAAATGTATCACATTCCTGTTTTTATATTTATTAATAAAATGGATCAAAGTGGTACAGATCAAATAAAATTAATGGCAGAACTTAAAAAACGATTAGATGATGGATGTACTTGTTTTAATGACGAAAGCCATGAAGTCTTTTATGATCATTTAGCTATGTGTGATGAAATGCTTATGGAGACTTACTTAGAAGAAGGTGTTATTGAAACAAGTCAAATCATAACAGCCATTGGGCAGCGAAAAGTATTTCCTTGTTTCTTTGGGTCTGCACTTAAACTAGAAGGTATTGAAGCATTTATGCAAGGACTGGTGAAATATACGACCTCCCCAATATATGGCGATACATTTGGTGCTAAGATATTTAAAATCACCCGAGATGAACAAGGTAATCGCCTAACTTATATGAAAATAACAGGAGGTGACCTTAAAGTAAAAACACCTTTAACAAATGCTACAAGTATTGCCTTAGAAAATATAAGTAACAATGACTTAAAAGAGATTTGGGAAGAGAAAGTAAACCAAATTCGTCTCTATTCGGGACAAAAATTTGAAACCGTTAATGAAGTATCTGCAGGAACTATTTGCGCTGTAACAGGTTTGACACATACTAGAGCAGGAGAAGGACTTGGGATAGAACAAACATCCAGTAGTCCATTTTTAGAACCTGTATTATCTTATCAGATTATATTACCAGAAGGCTGTGACCCTAGAATAATATTACCAAAACTCCGCCAGTTAGAAGAAGAGGAACCTGAATTACACATTGTTTGGGATGAGCATTTACAAGAAATTCAAGCTCAGATTATGGGTGAAGTACAAATAGAAATTTTGCAAAGTGTTATAAGTGAACGTTTTGGGCTAGATGTTAGTTTTGATAGTGGAACTATTTTGTATAAAGAAACAATTGATAACATTGTAGAAGGCGTGGGACACTTTGAACCACTACGGCATTATGCAGAGGTACATGTGTTATTAGAACCAGGTCCACCAGGTAGTGGGTTACACTTTGCTACAGAATGTAGTGAAGATATTTTAGAAAAAAATTGGCAACGTTTGATACTGACTCATTTAGAAGAGAAGGCTCATCGTGGCGTATTAACAGGGGCATATATTACAGATATGAAGATTACCTTAGTTGCAGGCCGTGCTCATAAAAAACACACAGAAGGTGGTGATTTTAGGGAAGCCACTTATCGTAGTGTCCGTCAAGGACTTAAAGAAGCTAAGTCTATTTTATTAGAGCCTTATTATGCCTTTCAATTAGAAGTGCCAGAAAAAATGGTAGGACGTGCTATGACAGATATTGAAAAGATGTACGGTACTTGTGAAATTACACAGACAGATGGAGAAGTTACGCTTCTTACAGGAAGCGCACCAGTTGTAACCATGCGTAATTATCAAAAGGAAGTTATTGCTTATACTAAAGGACATGGCCGTCTATTTTGTAGTTTAAAAGGCTATGCACCTTGTCATAATACAGAGGAGGTTATTTCACGTATCGGCTATGATTCAGAAAGAGATATAGACAATCCTACTGGTTCTGTCTTTTGCGCACATGGTTCTGGTTTTTTAGTGAATTGGGACAGAGTAAAAGATTACATGCATATTGAAAGTTGTTTGAAGATTAATAATGAAAATTCATCTTATCAGCAACTTACACCACAAGAAACATTTGTAGAAGAAGAATGGATTGGTTTAGATGAGATTGAGCAAATTTTAAATAAGACATTTTATGCAAATCAAGGTCAAAAATCAGTCTGGAAAAAAAGAAAAACAGCCCGTGAAAGTTACTATGAACCTACTCATCAATCACATAGAACCAATATTCCAAAAGAAGAATATTTACTTGTAGATGGTTATAATATTATTTTTGCATGGGAAGATTTAAAAGAAATTGCAGAAGAAAATATGGATGGTGCCCGTATTAAATTACTAGATGCACTCTGTAATTATCAAGGCATTCGCAAGTGCCAGATTATTGCTGTATTTGATGCCTACCGTGTTCAAGGACATCATTGTGAGATTATGGATTATCATAATATTCATGTGGTTTATACCAAAGAGGCTGAAACAGCTGACCATTATATTGAAAAATTTGCTCATGAAAACAATCATAAATATAATGTGATTGTTGCCACCTCCGATGGCTTAGAACAAGTTATTATTCGAGGAAAAGGCTGTAGGTTATTATCTGCACGAGAATTAAAGGAAGAAATGGTATTAGCTAATCAAAAGACTTTAGAAGATTATAAAGCTAAGCAAATTGAACAACATAATTATCTAGCTGATACTTTATCAGAAGAATTAAAGGAACAGATAGAGGCACTGCGTCATAATAAAAACAGTTGATAAATTTAAAGAATTGTGTGATAATTAACATAACTTGATTGTGAGGATGCCTAAAGCACTCTTACAATGTAGTACACTATTTTATATATAAATTGGCTGATGAGGAAGACAAATCTAACTCAAAAGGAAGGGATATTTATGTATCATCCAAAGTCATTAAAAGCAGAAGAATTTATCAATCATGAAGAGATTTTAGAAACACTTGCTTATGCTGATGCAAACAAAGATAACATGGAACTGGTTTATCAAATCCTAGAAAAAGCAAAACTAAAAAAAGGACTCACTCATCGTGAGGCTTCCGTACTTTTAGCTTGTGAGGATACAAATACAATTCAAAAAATGTATGACTTAGCAGAACAAATTAAAAAGGACCTTTATGGAAATCGTATTGTACTTTTTGCACCACTTTATTTGTCCAACTATTGTGTAAATGGCTGTGTATACTGTCCATATCACCTTAAAAATAAGCACATTATGCGTAAAAAGCTTACCCAAGAAGAACTTGTACGTGAGGTCACAGCGCTACAAGATATGGGACATAAACGCCTTGCTATTGAATCAGGTGAAGATCCTCAGATGAATCCTATTGAATATATATTAGAATGTATTAATACTATTTATGGTATCAGGCATAAAAATGGTGCGATTCGTCGCGTCAATGTTAATATTGCTGCTACTACTGTAGAAAACTATACAAAATTGAAAGAAGCAGGTATTGGAACCTATATCCTTTTCCAAGAAACTTATCATAAGGAAAGCTACGAAAAACTTCATCCAACAGGACCAAAACATAATTATGCTTATCATACAGAAGCTATGGACCGTGCTATGGCAGGTGGTATTGATGATGTAGGACTAGGTGTGCTTTTTGGTCTTGAACTATATCGTTATGAATTTGCAGGTCTTTTAATGCATGCAGAACATTTAGAAATAACCCATGGTGTAGGGCCACATACTATTAGTGTTCCACGTATTAAGCGTGCAGATGATATTGACCCAAATACTTTTGATAATGGTATTAATGATGAGACTTTTGCTAAAATCTGTGCTTTAATTCGTATCTCAGTACCTTATACAGGTATGATTATCTCTACACGTGAAAGTCAAGCTGTTCGCGAAAAAGTCATCAGGCTAGGTGTTTCACAAATAAGTGGTGCCTCTAAAACAAGTGTAGGAGGTTATGATACCCCAGAAACTGAACATACACATTCAGAACAATTTGATGTTAGTGACAAACGTACATTAGATGAAGTTGTAAATTGGCTAATGCAAATGGGATATATTCCAAGCTTTTGTACTGCTTGTTATCGAGAAGGTCGTACGGGTGACCGTTTTATGAGCCTTTGTAAAAGTGGTCAAATTCAAAACTGTTGCCACCCAAATGCTTTAATGACACTTAAAGAATATCTTGAAGATTATGCTAGTCCATCCACCTATGAAATAGGAAACACTTTAATTGAAAAAGAACTAAAATGTATCCCAAACCCTAAGGTACGTGAAATTGCAACAAGTTATGTACATGATATTATAGCTGGAAAGCGAGATTTTAGATTCTAACTTGATCCCTCATATAGAAAAATATACAAACCACATAATTTATTTATAAGCGTTAAGTAATCTAATCTATAGACAGATTAGATTACTTAACGCTTAATTTATGATAAAATACTCTAAGATATTAAGTAATTATTAATAATCTTTTATAATAGAATTAAAAAATTATGTGATAAATATGATTTTATGTGATAAAATCATATAATGAAGTCTATAATTAAATTTGATATAACTAAGAGAGGTGAAGTAAGTGATCATTGATCCAAATGGCAAGTTAGACAAAAAAGTACTCAAAAGGGCCTTAATAATATTTGTTGCCATATGTACTGTAATTGGGATAGGAGCATTTGTAATTCAATTAATTTATGGCCGTATTGTAATAAAAGAAGATAAAAAGGCTCTTGCGAATATACCTGTATATAATAGAAATGAAACTGAAGCAGAAGGAAACCTTAACCAAAACATTGCAATTTTTGGTGTAGATAAAGATGGTACACGTACAGATGTTATTTTTGTAGTTAACTTTAATACAGAAACAGATGCTATTAAAGTTATTGCTGTCCCAAGAGATACTAAAGTAGCCTGGACTGAATTTCAGCAAAATAAAATGGCTGAACTGGGTAAGGGATATCATGAATATAGTAAGATTACTGAAATGAGTGCATATGGTGGCCTTGATAATTTGCGTTATTTTACAGTCAATACTTTAGAAGACATTATGGGAATTCGTATAGATCATTATGCTGTAATAAATATTGATGCTTTTCGCAAAATTGTTGATGCAGTGGGTGGTGTAGAAGTTAATGTCCCAAGGCGTATGAAGTATACTGATAATTGGCAAGGCTTACATATAGATTTACAACCTGGCCTTCAAACTTTAAATGGTGAACAAGCTGAGGGACTTGTACGTTGGCGTCATAATGAAGATTATAGTGAACAATATGCAGAAGGAGATGTTGGGCGTATTGAAACACAACAACTCTTTTTAAAAGCCCTAGCTCATAAAGTAATAAGTGATACAACATCAACTGATTTATTTAAAATCGCTACAGCTATTTATAATGACCTCAGAACAGATATTAAGCTTGGTGATATCAAAGATTACTTAAAATATGTTTCTCAATTTAAAGCTGAAAACATTACCTTTGCTACATTACCAGGTGAAGCTATACGCCAAGATAAGTGGTATTATATTTTAGATCAACCAGAAGTAGATGCTTTTATGCAAAAGATAATGTATAACCGAGACGTACCAATTATAAGAGAAGATGTAGCAGCACCAACAGGTAAAAGTGCAACATCAGTAAAAGAGTCTATTGCATCAGACTGGGTACCGAAGCAAAAGGAAGAGGTTTATCCAGAGTATGAACAAGAGGATACAGATGATAGAGTCATTGAATTACCTGTAGCAGAGGAAACACCTACTACTTCAGAAGTACCTACTAGTACACCGGAAGTACCTATAACAGAAGGAACAGTAGGCGTAAATGATACAGAAGTTACTCCAAGTCCTACGCCTACAGTACCTGCTGATGAACCAGTATTACCTATGGAATCAGTAGCACCAGTAGAAGAAACTATGCTAGAACCTAGTATATCACCTACAACGCCGATTCCTGAGGCATCCATACCTATTGGAAATGTACCTGATACGACACTTCAGACAACTGATGGTATTGAGCAACCTATTAGTTAATACACACAGTATAGCCTAAATAAGCTAGTCCTTTATGTTTTAATGGGACTAGTTATTTTTTATTACTCAATACTAGTATGTAATGCATACATGTTATATACGAAAACATCATAACATATCTAATTAACTGTAGTTACAATGATTATAGCATTTATTTTACCTGGGGCAGATCATGATAATAGAACTATTCAAAGTGGTGTATATAACTTTGCAAAAGCTATATCCCATACAGATGAGAACTAAGAAAGTATAAAAAAACGTATTGCAAGTAAAATGATAAACTTGCAATACGTTTTTTATATATCGATTTATTCTTCTCTTAATTTAATAACCGATGCAGCATAACGCTTACGGGTATCATCCATTTGTGCATAATGCTTCTTAGTAGTATTTACATCCTTATGTCCTAATACATCAGCAACAAGATAAATATCACCTGTTTCTTGATAAAGCTGAGTGCCATAAGTAGCACGTAGCTTATGAGGGGTAATTTTTTTTAAACTTGTCACATGACTACTATATTTCTTTACAAGAAGTTGCACACTACGTACTGAAATACGTTTGTTTTGCATAGATAAGAAAAGTGGCTCATCAGGATCTTTACAAACCTTTGTTTTACGCTCTATTATGTACTCTTTAAGAAGGGTTTCAACTTCTTGACCAAAATATACAATTGTTTCATTACCACCTTTACGCGTGATTTTAAGGCCATTATAATTGAAATCTACATCATCTAAGTTAAGACCTACACATTCAGATACACGAATACCTGTACCAAGTAGTACCCCTACAAGTACTAGATCACGAGATTTAGTAAATTGATGGTATATCTTTTGTTTCTCTGTAAGCTTATCACCAGATTCTACCACATCTAAAAGTTTAGCGATTTCATCAATATCTAACTTAATAATAGACTTTTCGTAAATTCTAGGCATATCTACAATTGAAGTTGGATTATAGTGAATACGTTCTTGTTTATAAAAGTATTGATACATTGTCTTAATAGAAGCAAGCTTTCTAGCTTTACCATTTTGACCATTTTGATGTGTGACAATACCGTCATCAGTAGTACCTTTTGCTTCATAATAAGATAAGTACTCTAAATACATTTCTACTTCCCTAGGTGTTACCTTTTCTAGGTCTTGTAAAGTAATCTCCTTTACGCTAGTAAGTCCTTTAAAATACTCAATATTTTCATATAAATAATTTAAAAAGATGCGAATATCGTAGGCATATGCCATACGTGTATTCGCACTTGTTTTAGGTTCAAGTCCTCTAAAAAAATCAAAAATATAAGGGGGAAGTTCTGTGAGAAGTTCCCTTGTTTTAAGTGTTACATATTTTTGCTGGGATTCTTGATAGCTGGACATAGTTTATGCCTCCTTGTTTTTCCAACCTTCAATTTGACTACGTTGTATTGCACCAAAGATATGGTCCTGTACACGTGGAATTTCCTTTTGAATGGTATATATAAGCTGCTTAGTATCTTCACGTTTTGTTTTACCATCTACAGGACAAGGACTTTTTACTACTGGTAAGTTTTCACGTCTTACAAAGCCGCGGATATCACCTTCAGGTACATAAATAAGTGGTCTAATAATGTGAAGGTCTACTTGATCCATATAAGTTTTAGGTGCCATTGTGTGAATACGTCCTTCATAAAATAATGACATAAGAAGTGTTTCATTAATATCATCTTTATTGTGTCCTAAAGCAATTTTAGTACATCCTAATTGCTTAGCATAATCATATAATGCACCTTTACGCATCTTTGAGCACAGAGAGCAAGGGTTAGATTCCTTACGGATATCAAAAATAATTTCTCCTATCTGAGTATCTATAACTTTAAAAGGGATTTCTAACTTTTCAAAGAAAGTACGTACCCCTGTTAAGTCAAAATTATCAAAGCCAAGTGATACTGTAATACCTACAATATCAAATTTCTTTGGATAGAAACGTTGTAACTGACGTAGAGCCAAAGCTAAAATGAGACTATCTTTTCCGCCAGAAATTCCTATAGCAATACGATCACCCTCTTGAATCATATCATAGTCTTGTACAGCACGCCTTACGTAGCTTAATAAATGTTGCTCTTTCATTGTTTCCTCCTAAGCCAACACATTAAAAGTATCTTGATGTTAGATAAATTTTGTCACCAAGTCATTTCATAAATTAATTTTACTTGGCAAGTTTACTTTATTATAGCATGATTCTTTAAAAGAACAAGGCAAGTATATATAACAAACCTCACACTAGAACAAATGTTCGAACACTAAAAAAAGGGCATTCTAATATAAAAACTTATTTTTATATCAAGATAGCAGTATTTAAAGATAAAAATAAAGTATTTACCATGAAAATAACAATAAACTTTATTAGAAAAATGCTCTTTTTTAATTAATCGAACATTTGTTTGTTTTTAATCATAGTTTACCTCTATGCCAAGAATAAATCTTATAAAAGATGGTAAAGCTTATGATAGTATGCATCACATATGGAAAATACCACTAAGGGAGGACACTTCAATTGGCTTATATATTATTAATTATTGGCTTTATATTACTTGTTAAAGGTGCTGATTACTTTGTAGATGGCAGTTCCTCAATTGCCCAAACCTTTCATATTCCTACAGTCATTATTGGACTAACTATTGTAGCATTTGGTACTAGTGCACCAGAAGCAGCAGTGAGTATTACAGCTGCACTTAAGGGACAAAATGATATTGCTATGGGGAATGTTATTGGCTCAAATATATTTAATACGCTTGTCGTTATAGGTGGCTGTGCTATCATCAAACCACTTCATGTAGAATATTCTATTTTGCGAAAAGATTTTCCGTTTACCTTATTAGTAACAGTAGCCTTATTTCTTTTAGGTGCAGATATATTTTTAAATGGTAGTACAAATAATATCATTAGTCGTAGTGATGGTTTGATTTTAATATTATTTTTTATCATCTTTATATATAATATGATCAGTACAGCTTTAAACAGCGAAAGG
>JAZKZQ010000087.1:0-10452 GCA_045612745.1 Cellulosilyticum sp.
ATTATATTAAACCTTAGGAGCTGGCTATTTTCATGTCTAAAATTATGGAAATTTAGCCTTTAACATAGTAACTAGCTTACTGTCAATGGAAATAAAAGTTAGTAACTAAACAACAATGATATCCGTTATAGAGAGGAGACACTTAGTATGTTTAGATGATAAAGAAAATATACATATTATAGATATATTTTAAAATAAATAGAAGCAAAGAGATAATTAAAAAGGGATTATGATATACTAAAATTAAAAAGAAATAAGTGAGGAAGTACTGATGAAGGTAATGACATTCAATATACGGGCAGATAATATATTAGATATTAATAACAGATGGGAAAAGCGAGCAGAGTTAGTATATGAAACGATCAGAAAATACGATTGTGACATTATTGGTTTACAAGAGGTGACAGAGAAGATGCATGTAGATATTTGTAATAATATAAAGGATTATACCATAATAGGGGCTGGTAGAACCAAAAGATTCTTTTCTGAGAAGAATAGTATTCTTATAAAGAAGGAATATAGCATGCTAGATGAAAAAACATTTTGGCTCTCTAAGACACCTGATAAGAGTGGCAGTACAGTAATGTTCTCCTTATTTCCAAGGATTTGTACAACAGCAGTATGTCAGTTAGATGAAAAGAGGAAAGTAAGGATTTATAATACACATTTAGATTGTTTGTCAGCTAAGGCTAGAGAGTTTGGGCTTAAGAAGATTATAGAAGTAATTGAAAAAAACTATGAACAAGACCATTTACCATGCATTTTAATGGGGGATTTTAATGCAACACCAGATAGTAGAATGATAAAGAAGTTTAAGAATGGACAATATACAAGTAAAAAACTTTTCGCCGTACAGGATATTAATGATGCACTTTATAAAAAAACGACTATGGGTATGTTTAAAGGAAAGGAAAAAGGGATACACATAGATTATATTTTTGTCTCTGAAGAGTTTGAGATTGAGAGTGCAGAAGTTGTTAAGCACCATAAATTAGGTAAGTATCCATCAGATCATTATCCAATAGTGGCTGAACTAAAGATATAGGGGATTTGTATATGATTGAGAAGGGCGTGCAGGTGAAGTGGGATAAAGAAAAATAAATAGCCTTACAAGATAACTAGATGAAGTTTCTTGTAGGGCTATTTATAGTTAAAGGATTAAGCATTTTTACTTTTTTTTCTACCAAATTAAAGTTATTAAAGTAGTTTATGGTATGCAATTTTTAAGTAATATAGGTAAAGTGTTATTGACAAACATAAGATGTAGTATGAGGTGTATCAATATGAGGGGTTTGAATATTTACAATTTTTTATAAAGTGACGTATAATTTTATTAATGGTGGGTAGTTAGGTTTGAATGCTACGCATAATATTTATTTTAAGGAAAGGGGAAATTAAAAATGAAGAAATTTAAGCAACGTATTTTGTCAACAGTTACATCTTTGGCAATGGTAACATCAGTTATGCCAGGTATAGTTGCTGCAGAGGCAAAAACTATTTACAGTAATGGAGATAGTACACCAATCTTCTGTCAGTTTTATGCTCAAAATCAAAGTGGTAGTTGGGACTGGATGTCAGCAGGAGGTCAAAATTTAACACTAGGAGAAACAACAACACTTAAATTTAGTGCCCTTGATGATGAAGGTAATAGTAAATTTGCTGTAGCAACTGATGATGCAGCATTTGGTTTTCAATTTGGGGATAGTAAGTTAATAGCTGGAGATAGTAGTAATGTAGATTTAACAATTGATGAAATTGTTATTAAAGCAGATGGCTATGAAGATTTAGTTATTGAACCTAAACAGAAAGATTACGCTGTTAACTATTTAGCAGAAGAAGTATCTTGGGGAATTCAAGGTAATACAACAAGTGTTGACTTAAAGGCATACCTAGGGGATGATTTTCTTCCATACTTAAATGCAATTACAAGTTTTGAAGCAACTGTAACTTTAAATGGTTATGAGTATACAGCTAAAGAAGCTGAAGATAAAGAAGAAGTAAAAGGCGAAGCTATTTATCAAAAAGGTGATTTAAGTGAACTATTTACTCAATTCTACTTACAAGAAAATGGTGGAAATTGGTCGTGGTATTCACCAGGTAGCGAAAAACTTATATATGATGAACCAAATACATTTACATTTAGTACATTGAATGAAGATGGTACAAGTGTATTTGCTAATGTAGAAGATGATTATTTATTTGGTCTTCAGTTTGGTGACAGTAAATTACAAGATGGGGATAGAGGTATTTTTACAGCTAACATTGAAGAAATTGTTATGAAAGCAGATGGCTATGAAGATGTAGTGATTAACCTAGATCCTTCTGTATATAACGCAGATTATATTGCACAAGAAATGTCTTGGGGAATGCAAGGAAATGCAACAATGATTTCTCTTAAAGATTATGTGCCTGGAGATTTCGTAAGTTATGTTAAAGCACTTACATCTTTACAAGTAACAATTAGTTGCAATGATTATACATATACTGCAAAACCAGCAGAAGAACCAGAATTCCCAGAGGATTATACACATCCAACTAAGATGCGTGGTTTAACAGCTAAAGAAATCGTAGCAGATATGGGGATTGGTTGGAATCTAGGTAATACACTTGATTCTCTTGGTGGAGAAACAAACTGGGGAAATCCTAAGACAACAAGAAAAATGATTGATACAGTAAAAGCTGCTGGGTTTAATACAATCAGAATTCCTGTAACTTGGGATAATGGTACAGGAGAAGCACCTGATTATACAATTAGTGATGAATATTTTGATAGAGTAGAAACAGTTATTAACTACGCATTAGTTAATGATATGTATGCTATTCTAGATATTCACCATAGTACAACTGACTGGTACTTTACAACACCAGAATTAGAAGAGTCAGCAGCAGACCATTATGCAAAATTATGGGAACAAATCGCTGATAGATTTAAAGATTATGGTGATCAATTAATATTTGAAACAATGAATGAGCCACGTAGTAGTGAAGTAGACTGGATAGGTGATCAAACAGCTTATGATATTGTAAATCACTTTAACAGAGTTTCATTAGAAGCAATTAGAAATAGTGGTGGAAACAATGCAGAAAGATTAGTTATGATTCCTCCATATGCAGCATCTTCAAATTATTCTGGTATCGCAGCATTAGAAATACCTGAAGATGATATGATTGCAGTATCAATTCATGCATATTTACCTTATTCATTTGCAATGGATACTTCAGCAACAAGTACAGCAGACTTTGGAACAGATGCAGATAAGAAAGCACTTGATAATGTATTTGCTTCATTAGATAAAGTATTCTTAAGTAAAGATATTCCAATAGTTATTGGTGAATTTGCATCAACTAACAAAAATAATACTGAAGCACGTGTAGCTCATGCAAAATACTATGCACAATTATGTAAGACATACAATATACCTTGTGTATGGTGGGATAATGGTGCAAATCAAGCTAATACAACAGATGCAATGGGATTATTAGATAGAAGAAGACTTGAATGGGTATATCCAGAAATCGTTAAAGCTTTAGTTGAAGGTTATAATGGAGAGAGTATTGATATTCCAGATTCAGATGTCATATTTAAAGGTGAAGCAACATCATCAGAGTGGGGGCAAGCATTATCATTTGCACCAGGTGCGGATATTATGATGAGTGAACTTGGTAAGAATGTTAAAATTGCAGTAAAATATGAAAGTGAAACAACACCAGAGATTATATTACAAAGTTGGTCAGGTGGTCCAGGATGGGCTAAAGTATCACCAGCTGAAGTAGTAGATGGTGTAGCATACTTCACATATGAAGATATGGTAGCAGCATATGCAGCAGAAATGGCTGATTATGATAGCTACAACGAAGCATTCCCACTTTTAAATAAAGTATATATTGGAGATACAGGTTCACCACTTACAGTAACAAAAGTTTATTTCGTATATCCAGTTAAAGTAGAAGATGCATACTTTAATGAATTACCAACACTTTACGAAAATGATACAGTAGCATTAAGTGACTATTTAGTTATTTCACCAGAAAATGCAACAGATAAGTCAGTAAGTAGTTGGGAAAGTAGTAATAAAAAAGTAGCAACAATTGATGAAAATGGTCAATTAACAGCAGTAGCACCAGGTTATACAACAATTAAAGCTACATTATCAGACAATGGTATGGAAGTTACTTATGATTTAGAAGTAGCAATCAAATTTGAAGCAGAATATACAGTAAGTAGTGATTGGGGTACAGGTGTAAATGCAGGATTAATACTTACTAATGCTCAAACACAACCTATTACTGATTGGTCATTTGAATTTGACTATGATGGTGAGATCATCAATATGTGGAATGCGGAAATTGTTTCACATGAAGGTTCACATTATGTAATTAAGAATGTAGGTTGGAATAAAGATATTGCAACAGGTAGTAGCATTGCAGTAGGTTTCAATGCAGACTATGAAGGTAGTGTATCAGAACCAACAAACTTTAAGTTCATTAATGCACCTCAAAAAGAACTTGAAATTACTTATGAAGTAGCATTTGATGTAACTAATACTTGGGAAAATAATTTTACAGCAGAAATAAAAATTACAAATACATGTGAAGAAACACTTCCAAGTTGGGAATTAGATGCAGAGCTTACAGGTATAGTGACACAAATTTGGGGAGCAGTAGTTAAATCTCAAGATGGTAATAACTATACATTTAGTAATGAAAAATACAATAAGACTATTGCACCAGGTGAAACTGTAACAATTGGTATCACAGGAACAACAGATGGTGAAGTAGAACTTGTAAATTACAAATTAGTTTATTAAAAGTAATATATAAATAAAAGAGCCTTTAAGCTAATGAGATGATTTAGCTTAAAGGCTCTTTTAGTATGTGAAGATAATACGTACTATTTCTTAAGAAATCTTAATTTTTAGTGGGCAATGATATTAAGAAGTATGTCTTAAGATATAAGTATATTAAGGATGATAAGGAGAGAAAACATGAATAGTAAAAGATATGAAGATTATCATGTATTAGATGAAGAAACAGAGAAGTTAGATTCAAAGCAAGATAATGAACAGACTAATAAACTATTTAAATCACTAGAAATAGAGTTTCAAGATAATAAGCAGCAAGATCATACGCTTGAGATAATAGATGTAGAAGTAATAGAAGAGAATAAAGGTACTAAGACAGTAACAAATAATATATCAGGGATTACAGTATATCAATCAGTACTTACAGAAGAAGATGAAGAAGAGATAGAGGGAGATACGGAAAATATAGCTAAGAAGTATATAAATGAAGAGACAATAGAGGATACGGTTGATAATAAGAAAATAAATCAAGAGACAAGTAAACAATTTATTAAAAATGAGATGAGAGATACATCATTTTCTAGTTATATAGAGGCAGATAAGAAAAGAGAAAGAAGCTTTTTGGTTAAGTGGAGTGTAAGACTTGCTAAGTTTATTTTATTTATGATGTTATTACCAATTATAGGCATTGTAGGAGCAGGTATATTAAGCATTGTAGGTGGTGTTTTGTTAGGAATAATTGCCTGTATAGGTGGGGGGATCTTTATATTAGGGACTACATGTTTTATCGCCACACAGGTAAATACCACTATTATAGCCTTAGGAATTTCACTAGGTATTACTGCAATAGCTTTTGGTGGGATTATTTTAATTTTATCTATGATGTTTATCAAAAAGATGAATCAAGTAATGGGTGAACACAAAAAACTTAAAAGAAGTAAAGAGGTGCGATAAGATGAAAAAATGGCTAATAGCTTTAACAATTATATTTGGAGCAGGACTCTTAACAAGTGCAAGCCTAGCTGGGCGAATTTATTTTAAAGAAGCTACTGTATATACAGATTATGATAAACAAATCATAGATTTGACTAACACAAAAAGTATTTATATTAATTCAGATATACCTGTAGAAATTAAGCCAACTACAGGAGAGGCATATGTAGAATTTAATCAAAGCTTTGAAGATATATTAGGCAAAAATCCAGAGTTTAAATTAGATGTAGAGACTAAGGGGGATAGTTGTTATATTAATTTAGAACAGATAAAATACACAGATATAAGTTTTATAATAAAAAGGGATGAAGCGATACTTACAGTTTACTTACCAGTACAAGCATTAGATACATTACAGATTCAACATCCGTCTTATAGAGGTTGGTACGAACGCCCACAAATTGACTTAACGGGAATCGATGTGAAAGCTATCAACATTAACCAAGATAATAGCAATATTACATTAGACGGTAAGTATGAAAATATTAATATTACAAGTAGTGGTTCAAGTAATATCAACATTAACTCAAAGCAAAAAGCTCAAGTAACACTTGAAGGTGCAGCACAGTACAACTTAGTAGGAAATTTTGAAAATGTAGATATTAATGGACAACATAGTTCAGTTAACATGAATGCACTAGAAGCAACTAATGTAATTATAGATGCCTATAGTAGTAATGTGAAATTAGAAGGTGACTATTCACAAGTTAAAGTATTAGGAGAAGCAAACTTAATCAATGTAAAAACAAATACATTAAGTGATATAGAAATAGAGAACAACTCAGGAGAAGTAATACTAGATGGCCCACTCAATAGGGTGAAATTAAATACCCCATATAGCAATATCGATATACAAACTACAGTAAACTCAAAATCAATTGAAATAGAAGGTGAACAAAATAATACAACATTAAGATTGCCATCTAATATACCAGGTTTCAAAATTATACCTATAATAAGTGAGTCTGATGATGGAGAGTATCAAATAAATGATAATGGTGACTATCTTAAGTTGCCAAATATTAATAGTGAGTTCTTACTTAATAAGCAAGAGACAGATATATATACTTATGGGGACAGTTCTCTAAAAATGATGGTTCAGATAGGTAGTGGGCTTAGAATAGTAGATAATGGCTACATGATTGCAGAATAAATAAGGACATAAGCTTTCAGACAATAAGTATATAAGAAAGGTGAAAAATATGAAATGGGGAATAGGGAAGAATAAGCCTAAAAAAGAAAAAAGACATAGAGAGAGTTTGAAAAATAAATTAAAAGAAGTATATAGCACAGCGGAGCAGAAGACAAGAAAGAATATTCGGCTAGAAATTTTATGGATAGTAGGCATTTCATTTGTAGTAAGTAGTGTAACATTCTTTGCTGTATCTAGAGTTTTATATAGTACAATAGGTAAGTATAGTTATACGAACTATAAAGAAAGTAGACAAGGTGTAGAAAGAAGCTTTTTGAATACAGTAAAAAGTTTAAATGCCTTACAGGGGAATTTAGATACTTATATTAATATAGGAGAGTTATATTCAATCATTCAAGAAGATGAAGTTTTTGCTATTAAAGATTTAAAACAATATTTAATAGAAATTACGGATGATGAGACAATATCACAGTTAGCCCCAACGACAATTACAACACTTTATAAGCAGCTTTCAAGCCTTCAACAAGAAGGTACATTGGAAGATCAACTAGCTGTAAAAATACTTATTAACTTTTTAAAAGAAAATAATGTAGATGTAGAAACTATTACATTAACATTTGCCAAAGAGAAAATTGAGGATTTGAAGGAAAAAATTAATGGATATAGTGATAAATCAGAGGTTTATCTAGTGAATAGCACAGGACAATTAGTTTACAGTAATGGTTATATTCAAAAGCTAGATTTAGTAAAGATTATTCAGTCTGTAAATGATAATGATAATTTAAATGAGAGTATGTATAAATCCATTTATCCAGTTATCATTAATGAGCAAGTATACTATATATTTATAGAAGCAATATTAAATCAACATATTTATTATGGGCATAATAAAAATTTGGGTAATGCATTAGGATTTATAGCTGCCGTTGGATTATTTATTGTATTAATCACAAGGCTTACAAAAGATAAAATTGCATATATCGAATACCTTTCAAATTGTTTAGGTGAAATTTCAAAAGGAGATTTATCTTATAAAATAGAGGTTATAGGAGAAGATGAGTTAGCTGAGGTGGCTCATAACATTACAATAATGGAGCATGAAATTCAAGCTCAAATTGCAGCTCAAATGAAGGCTGAAAAAATTAAAAATGAACTTGTAACTAATGTGGCACATGACCTTAGGACTCCTTTAACTTCAATTATTGGATATATAGGTCTTGTAAAAGATAAAAAATATGTAACAGAAGAAGAGTATAATAAATATTTAAGCATTGCCTATGATAAGTCAGAAAAGCTAAAAGTAATTATTGAAGATTTATTTGAGCTCACTAAACTTCATCAAGATAGTGTACAATTAAACAAAGAGATTATCTCAATTAGTAGTTTACTCAATCAGTTAGTAGAAGAGTTAATGCCATTAGCAAATGAAAAAAATATAGAAGTACAAACTTATATTGAACCAACTCATGCAGAAGTGGTGGTGGATGTTGCTAAAATCACAAGGGTATTTGAAAATCTTATTGAAAATGCCATCAAATATAGTGACTCAGGTAATGCTATTTACATTGAGCTCAAGGAATTTTCAAAGCAAGTTTATGTGGCAGTAAGTAATCATTGTGATAACATTCCACAAGAAGAAGTAGAAAAGTTCTTTGAACGTTTCTATAGGGCAGATAAGTCGAGAAATAGTCAAGCTGGTGGCAGTGGACTTGGTTTGGCGATTGCTAAAAATATTGTAGAGCTACATGGTGGAAAAATTAATGCTAAAGTAAATGGTGACTTAATTAGTTTTAAGGTAGGTTTACCAAAACATATTGCTGCTAGTAACAATAAGTAATGTAGATGTACGATAAAATAAACTATAAGGTAAGGTGGAGAGATGGAGCAGGAAACAATACTCATAGTAGATGATGAGAAGGAAATCAGAGACCTCATAGAAATTTATCTAAGGAATGAAGGATATAGAATACTTACAGCTAGTACAGGACTAGAAGCATTGCAACTTGTAGAAGAAGAACAAATTCATTTAATTATCCTAGATGTAATGATGCCAGTAGTTAATGGAATTGACGCTTGTATTAAAATTCGTGAACAGCACAATGTACCTATTATTATGCTTTCAGCTAAAGTAGAAGATATAGACAAAATACTGGGTTTATCAGTAGGTGCTGATGATTATCTTACAAAACCATTTAACCCACTAGAACTAATAGCTAGAGTAAAGGCACAGCTACGACGTTTCACAAAACTTAATCTTCCCGCACATGCGAATATAAGAAAATTAGAAGAAGGAGACCTCCTACTAGATTTAGATACTGGTCAAGTATACAAAAGAGGAATAGAAATTAATCTTACACCAACAGAGCTAAGTATACTTAAGCTTCTTTGGCAAAATAAAGGTATAGTATTTAAAATTGAAGTAATCTACGAACGTGTCTGGAATCAAGAATATATTGCCAATAACAATACAGTCATGGTTCATATTAGAAAACTACGTGAGAAAATAGAGGATAATCCAAGAAGACCAGAGTATATTTTTACTGTATGGGGTGTAGGGTATAAGTTTGGAGAATAGGTTTATTATATAAAAAAGAATAGATACACAAGTAAACCAACTATCTTTTGAACATTATATAAAGTAGAGATAGGGCACTATTACATTTTGCAACAATTTATTTCTATAAAAAAGTATTATATATAATTTTAAAATGACTATTCTAAATAATATAAAATATGTTAAAATTAATCTTATATATAATAACTTATGGGGTGATAAAGATGAAAAAAGTAATAAAACAAGTAGTAGGCTATCTCGTTATGTTATTGATTGTTGCATCAGTTATTTGGACTATGATGTATAAGCTCAATGAAACAATAGAACAAGAACAAGGAAGTATTAGTGTAACAGAAAAATTTCTTTTGATATAAGATAAGCTAATGAATAACTTCTATTAGGGGTACTCTTTATACAATTAAAATATAATTTAATTAATATAATATGGATTGGAAAGATGGGAAGTAATGCAGTAGTAGAAGAAATCTTATAGTAAAGAAGAAGTAGCATTATATTATGAAATGATATTGAATATATAAAAGAGAATAAATTAGATAACCAAAATAAGCTAGATAAGGTGTGTATATATACCCTATCTAGCTTATTCTCTCTTATAGTATTTTAATCAAATAAAAATAAAATAATGATGTAATTGTTATACTATAAAAGTATAATAAAAATATAAGGCATATGAATAGAAAGTACATTTATTGCATAACATAGTAGAGAAATAAAGCAGATAATATAGTGAAAAAGCTTGCAGGATCAATAGTTCTATTTAAAAATATAAAAAAAACAAAAAAAGTGTTGACTTATGTTGGGAACTAATGTATTATTATACAAGTCAGCAGCGGACAGCACTGACAACAAAGAAATGAACTTTGAAAACAAAATAGTAATCATATAAACCAGTCGATTCATTAAACTACTTTAAGTAGTAAATGAGTACA
>JAZKZQ010000088.1:0-14112 GCA_045612745.1 Cellulosilyticum sp.
AGATATAGAGAAATAATTTATAAACTAGATAGGCTATTATATATAATAGGTGTACTACTAATATGTACTATATTGCCAGCAATTTTATATGAGAGTACAGATACGCTGGGGGAATGGGGGTGCAGTGAGTTTTATAGGAATATGTGTGCTTAATAAGTTCATCATCAGCTTATTTTTGCAGAAATGATTATAATTAGTCTTTTTACACTATATATGATGCAAGCCATGGAATTAGAGAATAAACCTATGAGAGTTATTAGGGAACAACTCACAGATATTCCAAAGACATGTGCTCATGTAAAGATTACGCAAGGAGACAAAGAGGCTGCTAGAGGAGCAATTGGGGAGTTTAGAGTTTTTTTAGAAAAAGAAGATGGTAGCTTAGATGAGCTGCGAGATTATAATTACTTTAAAGGAGAAATAGAGCTTACCTCTACACAGACTTTTGATTAGAATTAAGTAAGAATAGTTTTTGAGAAAAAATTTTAAGGGATATTTTATTTTTATATAATTTAAGATTCAAACTAATGTATTCAATGGGGAGGGTAAAATGAATAAGAATGAGGAGTATAGAAAGTTAATGGAGGAATTAGAAAATACACCAGTAGAGCTTGAGCATACCATGAGTAGAATAAAGGTTAGAAGTAGGATAAGATACTTAAAGAAATTCTTTGTTATTCCAGTGAGCAGTTGTTTAACACTTTTATTAGCATTTACACTGCTTGTAAATAGTGTGCCAGTATTTGCTAAGACGTGTGGGAACATACCTGTTTTAAAAGAACTAGCTAAGTTAGTTGCTGTTTCACCTTCTCTTTCGGCAGCAGTAGAAAATGAGTATGTACAACCTATCGAGCAAGAACAAACACTTAATGATATTACAGCTAGAGTAGAGTATGTGATTGTGGATCAGAAACAGTTAAATATTTTTTATTCCTTAGATTCAGAGGTTTATCATGAAATGCAATCCTCAGTTGAAATCAGTGAGCTAGATGGTTCCAACATAGATTACTGTACCATGGCATATGGAAAACCAGGAATAAAAAATGGTGAATTAGATTTTATCAGCATAGATTCTACAGACAGGGATGTGCCAAATGGTATTTGTCTTACACTTAAGGTTTATGATAATGGAAGTAAAGAAAAGGCAGAACCTGTACCTGTAGAGGATAGTATGTTTTTAAAAGAGCCTGTTAGTGAAGAGCCAGAGTATATTAGTGTTTTTAACTTTGAGCTTCAATTTAATCCTTATTTTACATCACAAGCAGAGAAGATTATGCTTAATAAGTCGTTTATATTAGACCATCAAGAACTTATTTTAGAAGGCGCAGAGATTTACCCTACACATATGCGTCTTAATTTTAAAGATGTAGTAGAGAATACAGCTTGGCTAAAGAGCTTAGAGTTTTATATTGAAAATGAAAAAGGTAAGCGATTTGACAAAATAGTAAATGGGATTACAGGTACTGGTAAAGTAGATTCTCCAATGATAGCTTCTCATAGGTTGGAAAGTTCCTTCTTCTCTAAAAGCAAAAGGCTTACAATGTATATCACAGGTGTAACGTGGCTAGACAAAGATAGAGAGAAGATAAAATTAGACTTAAAAAATGTAAAGGCAGAGGGCTTGCCTGAGGGCGTAACCTTTGAAAAAGCAGAAAGAAAAAAGAATGGTTGGTTGTTAACTTTTGCAGGTAAGACAGAGAAAGAAAGTCATTCTTATAGCATTTGGAATAGTAACTATTATGATGAGGCAGGCAAGGAATATTACTATCATAGCTGGTCTACAACATTTGGATATATGGATGAGGAGAAAGATGAGTTTATAGATACACCATATGTCTTTTGGGAGGAGATTCCTTTGAAAGATTACCCTTATGATACAGTTTATATGCTACCTGCTTTTACAAGAAAAGTGGCGCTTGCACAGCCAGTAGTCATAGAAATTAATTAAAAACTATATCTAAATAATAGAATTGTCATTATACTAAGATAAGTAGTATAAAATGATAAGATAAAAGAGGAAAATACCATGTACTGTGTAATAGGTGAAAAGGTACTTCGTTGTGAAGTAAAGAAAAAAGAAGAAATGTCATCTTTCTGTAAAGTAGGTGGATCTAAGAAAGAACAAGTGATTCCCAATAACCGTATATTTAATACAGAAGAAGAAGCAACTAAATTTATTAAGAAGAGAGAGGCTTATAAATCAAAAGAAAGTACATTAGTAGCAAGTGCAGTAGAAGCAAGTAAAGCACTTTATGAGAAGCTTTACGAGGAAACAGGGATAGAGGTAAGAATTATTGATAGACAATGGACACTGGCTTTGGCAGAAAAACATATTGCATATTTAAAAAGAACCTTGGCTGATAAACCGGAGACACATGATAAAAATGTGAGCAAGAGTTTTAGCTATACACCAAGTTCAAATAAAGAGCATAAAAAATTCAATGATAGCAGTAGTTCAAGAAAAAATAGAAAAAGTTTTAAGCGTAAGACTAAATAAATATTAAGATAGCTAATCCTAGGACAGTTGAAATTATAAATAATTTTATAATGTTCTAGGATTTTTTATAGGGTAAAAATTATGAGGAGGGGGAGAAATTGAAATTAATTATCTCATATATAAAAAGGCATTTACTAGGTTTTAGCTTAGGCATTATTTTTTTAACGCTTGAGGCTTTATGTGATTTGATGCAACCTATGATGATGTCACATATCGTAGATGATGCTGTGGCAAGGGGGAATACGAGACTTGTTTTTACATATGGTGGTGGGATGTTAGCTATTGCCTTAGTAGGGGCTATGTGTGCAGTTATACGAAATTATTATGGTGGTTATATTTCTCAGCAGATAGGGAAGGAAATGCGAGGCGATTTATATAATAAAATACAGCGTTTTTCTTTTGAGAATATTGACCATTTAGAGACGGCCTCATTAATTACGCGTATTACCAATGATGTGGCACAAATTCAGCTATTTATAAATGGTTGCCTGCGTATATTGGTGAAGGCACCTATTATTTCTATAGGGGCTATCGTCTTAATGATTATACAAATGCCAAGTCAAATGCCTATTATATTTTGTGTATTGTTTTTAGCAGCAATATTTATTGGGATAAACATGAAGCTTGGTTATCCAAAGTTTCATAAGGTACAGACAAAATTAGATGATTTAAATAATGTAAGCCGTTCGTATTTAAGTTTGGTACGCGTCGTTAAAGCCTTTGGTCAGGAAGAAGAGGAAAAAGAGCGATTTGGTCAGGTGGCAGATGAATTGGCACTGGCAAGTCAAGGTGCTATGCAGGTAAATGCAGTATTTAATCCACTTATAAGTCTCGTAGTAAATATGGGAATAGTAGCCATGCTTTGGTATGCGGGTTATAGAAATAATCATTTAGAAATAGGTAAGCTTATGGCATGTGTGAATTATATGACACAAACCTTATTTGCACTAAGTATGGTATCTAATATTTTAAATAGCATGATTCGTGCCAATGCTTCAGCAAGTCGTGTACAAGAGGTATTAGAAGAAGTACCAGCAATGAAGGAAGTAGAAGAGGAGAGAGAAGTACTTGATTTAGGTGGGGGCATTACTTTTGAAAATGTAAGTTTTAATTATCCTACAAGTGAAGAAAAGGTAGTTGATGAGGTGAGTTTTCATGTTCCTAAGGGAAAAACGTGTAGTATTATTGGGTCTACGGGTTCTGGAAAAACGACTTTAATGCAGCTCTTACTTCGCTTTTATGATGTTAAAGCAGGTGAAATTAAAATTGGGAACAAAAATATTCGTGATTTTAAGCTAAAGACATTACGTGAGAAGATCGCCCTTGTATCTCAAAAGCCTATATTATTTAGTGGCACTATTGAAAAGAACCTGAAGTGGAGTGAAGGGGAAGTTTCAGAGGGAGAATTACCTGAGGTGTCAGAGAAAAACTTAGAAGAAGCAATTCATATTGCCCAGGCAGAGGAATTTATTAATAATCTGCAAGATGGCATACAAACTGTATTAGGGCAAGGGGGGGTTAATCTTTCAGGTGGACAAAAGCAAAGATTATCCTTAGCAAGAGCATTAGTGAAAAAGCCAGAGATTTTAATTTTAGATGATTGTACAAGTGCCCTAGATGCAACTACAGAAGCTAAAGTTTTAGCAGGATTAGAGAAGTATGCAAAGGAAACGACAACCTTCTTAATAACCCAACGTATTACTACGGCTATGAAGGCAGATTATATTTTATGCTTAGAAAATGGAAAGGTAGTGGGACAAGGACAGCATGAAGAACTTATGGCAAACTGTAATGTTTATAGAGAAATCTACGACTCACAGATAGGGGGAAGGGAAGTTGGCTGAAGTAGGTAAACTGAATATAGGACAAGGAAATAGGTTTAGGAGGCAACAAGGTGTAGTTGTCAAACCTAAAGATTTCAAGGGAACCTTAAGAAGATTATGGGGGATTACACAAGGACAAAGGCAAGGCTTAGGGATTATCTTTCTACTTTCAATTGTTGCAGCAGTTATTGTAATGAGTACACCTTATCTTATTGGTAGAGTAATAGATTCCTTGCAGGGGGGAGATCTGAGTATAGGCTTACTTGTAGTCTTAGCTGGAATTTATATAGGGGATTATTTGAGTAAATTTATTCAAGGTTACATGATGGCAGTTGTGTCACAGAGGATGATTAAGTACATTCGTAAGATGTTATTTGCCTATTTTAATGCCCTGCCACTAGCTTTTTTTGATAAAAAGCAACATGGAGATTTAATGAGTAGACTGACAAATGATATTGATAATATTAGCAATACAATTTCGGATTCCTTAACCCAATTGATGCAGCTTGCCTGTACTATTGTAGGGGTCTTGTGCATTATGCTTGTTTTAAATATTCCTTTGACGGCAGTAACTTTAGTTGTAAGTCCTTTGATATATTTTTTAACTAAAGCAGTTACAAAGCATACTAAAGTACTTTTTAAAAAGCAACAAGAAGTATTAGGAAAGCTTAATGGTCATGTAGAAGAAAGTATTTCAGGAAATATGATTGTCAAAGCATATGGTATGGAAGAAAATATGATTCAAGAATTTGAAGTAGTTAATGAAAGGCTGAGAGAAGTTGGAACAAAGGCTTTAGTTTGGTCAGGATTATTAATGCCATTTATGAATGTCATTAATAATCTAAGCTTTATTTTTGTAGCTATATTAGGAGGCGTTATGGCAACGAAAGGCTATATTACAGTAGGGCTTATTTCCACATTCTTGCTTTATGCAAGGCAGTTTACAAGACCACTTAATGAAATGGCCAATATTTACAACACATTACAAACAGCAGTAGCTGGGGCTGAACGTATTTTTGAGATTTTTGATGAACAAACAGAGGAACCAGATGTACTGGATGCTAAGATACTTGAAAATCCAGTAGGCGAAATTGTATTTGAAGATGTATGCTTTGGATATGAGTATGGTAAGCCAATTTTAAATCATATTAATTTAACTATTGCACCAGGGACCAAAATTGCCATAGTAGGACCAACAGGGGCAGGAAAGACAACGATTATAAATTTACTTACAAGATTTTATGATATTACTTCAGGCCGCATTCTTTTAGATGGCATAGATTTAAGAAATTACAAGCGTGCAGATTTACGTAAGGCCTTTAGTGTTGTACTTCAAGATACAGAGCTTTTTCAAATGTCTATCTTAGAAAATATTAGATATGGCAATAAAGCTGCTACAAATGAAGAAGTCATTGCAGCAGCTAAAAGCGCTCATGCCCATGGTTTCATAGAAAGATTACCCTTAAAGTATGACACAATCATAGGAGCAGAAGCCAATACTCTAAGTCAAGGTGAAAAACAGCTTCTAACAATTGCTAGAGCAGTACTTACAAATGCACCTATTATGATACTAGATGAAGCTACCAGTTCCGTAGATACCCGAACAGAAAAGAGAATCAAAAAAGCAATGGAAAATCTAACAAAAGGCAGAACATCTATCTTTATAGCCCACCGCCTATCAACTATTAGAGACTGCTACATCATAGTTCTTGATCAAGGTCAAATAACAGAAATGGGCACCCACGAAGAACTCCTAGAACAAAAAGGAGGCTACTATAAAATGTATCAAACACAGACAGGAACATCATCACTTGGAGCCACATAAGGTCATATCACGTCTAAAAGGGATTCACAAAAAAGTGCCAAACAACTAGCGCCGCTTCCCAAATTTACGTAAGGTGTGGATAAGTGGGGAACATTATTTTATCTCGACTTGGAGCATAGCGACGGAGAAGGAAAATAATGTTCCCCACTTATCCACACCCCTCAATTACCTTATACGGCGCGAAGCACTTTTATTGTGTTATAACCCCGCATTACACTATAAAGAAACAAGCTGCAATAATTAAATATACTGCTAAAAGTTGTACCCCTTCTAGCCAGTTAGATTCCCCATCATGAGAGACTCTATTGGCAATAACAACAGAAGCAATAAGAGCAATAAGTTCAAATGGGTTGAAGACAATTGACATAGGAATAAAGAATAAACTTAAGAAGATAAGTACTGGTGCCACAAATAAAATGATTTGTAAGCTAGAGCCAATAGCGATTTCTAAGGCTACATCCATTTTATCTTTAAGCGCCATTACAACAGCTGTCGTATGTTCAGCCGCATTACCTACAATAGGAATTAAAATAATACCTACGAAGAATTCACTCCATCCAAGACTTTGTGTAATAGGTTCAATACCATTTACGAGAAATTCACTTTCAATTCCAATTAGAATTGTAACGACAATCAAGATAATAATTGCTTTTGTTAAAGACCAACTGGCTTCTCCCTCACCCTCTTCATTAGTCTCTGTATAAATATGTTTGTGGGTACTAAAGGAAAAGAGTAGGCTAAGAGCATAAATAATAATCATAACAACTGCCACAAAAATGCTAAGGCCTTCATATCTTGTATTTAATAAACTAGGATCTACTGTATGAGTAAATAAAGCAGGAATACATAGACCAAGTACTGCAAAGAGTAACATACTAGAAGAGACTTCTACTACCTTCTGATTGAACTTTTGAGTTTTATATTTACAACCACCAATGAGCATACTAGCGCCTATAACGAGTAGCACATTTCCAATAACAGCCCCAGCAATAGAGGATTTTACCACATCAAATAAGCCCTTCTTAAGTGCAAAGAAAGAAATGATAAGTTCTGTAGCATTTCCAAAAGTGCCATTTAAGAAACCACCAATCTTAGGACCTGCATAAAAAGAAATTTCTTCAGTACCTTTTCCCATTAGTCCGGCAAGAGGAATGATGCAAAGACAGGCTAGGATAAACATAATAGTGCCAGATGCATTCATAAATTTAGCTATAAAGCTAATGGGGATAAAGATAAGCATATATTTTAAATATTTCATTACATTCCTCCTGGTAAAATTAATTACAATTAGGTTATCCATAGATGAAGAAAAATATAAGCAAAATAAAAAACGTACAACATATAGACAAAAAAAGACACCTTGTGACAAAATATTGAAATTAATTTAAGGATTTAATATATTAGTGAATGTAAAGAGCAAAAAATATATGAAAAATGAGGTGAAGACATGAATCAATTTACAGAATTAACAAATGAAGAAGTAATGGATATTGATGGTGGTTCAATTACATTAACAACTGGTGCACTTATTGCATTAGGTTGCTTTGGGGCTGGCACAGCACTTGGTATAGGTTGGGCATTATGTGATTAGTTTGGTGTAAACTAAAACATTGAAAAGATAAGGAGAATATAAAATGACAAATTTTGATGAAATGACAACAGAACAATTAATGAATACAGATGGTGGCTTCGTAATTACAGGTACTATGGTGGCAGCAGGTATAGGATGTGTAGCAGCAGGTGTAGCAGTAGGTTATGCAGTAGGTACAATTGCTGAAAAAGTATTTTAATAGTAAATGAATTGAGATACTATATGGAAATTAATATGTTACATATATTAAAGATAGCTGGAATATTATGTATCCTATCTAGTATTTCATTAATAGTAATGAAATTTGGTTTAAAACTAGATATACAAACAACACCACTACTAATTAGTTTGATTATTACTGTGGTGGTAGTAGTTTTAGGATATACAAATATATTAAAAAGTTAAAAGGAATAGAAAGAGACTAGATATACAGATTAAAGTGTATATCTAGTCTTTTTTTAGTTTAATTTTAAGAGAGGTAGATATAAATAAGTTAACGATAATTGCAAATATAAAACAATTAGTTTAAAATAAATATATATTTTTGAAAAATTTATATATAAAAATAATATGAGGAAAAATATGAAAATAGGTATTTGTGAAGATGACGGCATATTAAGAGAAGAAGTTAGAGTATTAGTAGAAAAATATTATCAACAATATGGCGTAGAAATTGAAATTTTTGAGTATGGTAGTGGAGAGGAATTAATTGCAAGCCATAACAAAGAAGAAATGTTTTTATTAGATATATCAATGGATCAATTAGATGGTATACAGACAGCTGAAAAGCTTAGAAACTTAGGAAGTAATAGCATTATTATCTTTTTAACAAGCCATAAAGAAAGAGTTTTTGAAGCTTTTAAGGTACAGGCATTTCAATATTTGATTAAACCTGTAGCTGAATTAGAACTTTATAAAGTATTAGATGACGCTATGACCTCCTTAAAAAAAGAAGAAAAAAAATTTTTAACGATTAATATAAAGCAAAAGATCATAAAGCTCCTTTATAATGAAATATTTTATGTGGAGAGTATTGGGAAAAATATTGAGATACATACTACAGATAAAAGTTATACAACTAGAGAAAAGATAAGCAGTTTGGAGAAAAAATTACAAGGGAATGGTTTCTTTAGGATACATAAATCATATTTGGTTAATTTAGAACATGTAAAGCAGATAGATAGTGATACAGCAATACTAGGTAACGATGATCATGTATATATTAGTAGATTACGTCATAAGGCATTTAAAGAAGCATTTATTGAATATTTAAAAGGAAATAAGAAAGTATGGCATTAATTTTAATAGTAATAAGGGAACTTATTATATATGGTATAGAATTCTGTATTTTTTTATTTGTATTTAATGCCTTTTATAGAACTCAGATTAATTCTAGTATAGTATATAGCATAATAGGATTAATTTACATATTTATTATAGGAGTAGGTGAATATAAAAATGTAGAAGCAAGAAATATTATCTATTATTTTTATATTTTTATTACATGCTTTTATATTTTTAAAGGAAGTTTTAGATTAAAGATAGGTGTATTATTTTTGGGACTGTGCTTAGACTTAATTGTAGAAGAGATTTTAATTCTTAGTCTAAGTATCATCTTAAAAAAGGACTATATTGTGGTAAGTGAGAGCAAGTTATTGGCACAGGTTGTGGTACAGTATATGAAAATTATTATTTTATGTAGATTAGGCAAGATTTGTATTCCATATATTAATAAAAAATCTAAGGCTAAAAGATATATGTATCAATTAGGGAGGACAACTACAACATTACTTATTCTAATTCCTGTGTCTAGTTATGTAATATTAGCAATTTGGTTAGAAACATTTTGGTTTCATTTAGATAGAGTGGAAGCACTTATTATGGAAAGTGCTGTTATGTGCTGTCTGTTTGGCATAAATATCGTAATTATAGTATTGATTAACAAAATAGTTGACAATAAAGAATATGAATATACAAATGCTATAATTAAAGAACAGATTGCTACACAATTTAATCATTATAAACACTTAGAGCGTATGAATAAGGAGACACGCCGATTAAAACATGATATGAAAAATCACATTATTTGTATTCAGAGTCTTTTAAAAAATGATAAAAAACAAGAAGCTATGGTATATATTGAAAATCTAACAAAGCGTATTGAACAACTAGATGAGAAGATTAATACAGGAGATACAATTATAGATGCTATTTTGCAAGAAAAGGCAGTTAAAGCTAAAGAACAAAATATAGAATTTAAAGTGATTGGTAAATTTGTAGCAAGTCTAAATATGGAGGCCATAGATAAATGTACACTCTTGGCGAATGCCATTGATAACGCCATAGAAAGTTGTATTAAAATTCCAGAGGTAGAAAGGCGTATGATTGAAATTGAGATTGCATATAGCAAAGAATATATAATTGTAAGTATTAAAAATCCAATAGCAGAGCAACTAAATATTATAGCAGGAAAGATAAAGACTTCTAAAAAGAATAAAAGATATCATGGATTTGGAATAGAAAATATGAAAGAGGTTATTGATAAGTATGGCGCGTATTTAACAGTAGAGAGCCAAAATAATATTTTTAAATTGGAATTCATGTTACAGATAGAAAAGGATGAAATAGTATAACATTTTGTGGCAAAAAAATGACAAGTTATGACAAAGTGTTGTAATGAATAGAAGAAGAGAATATTATCTTATGTAACTAGAAATAACTAGAAAATGTGGAGGATGATTTAGAATGAAAAAAACAAATATAAAATTGGATATAACAAAGTTTAAAGAAATTACAAATGAGAAAGAACTTAAAAATATAGAAGGTGGTACATTAGGTGGTTTTACAAGTACAATTTCGAAATTTTTTAAGGATTTATTTAAATAAGTATATCAACTATAAAACAACAGACATAACTGAGAGGAACCTATGAAATATAATTGTATCAAACAACATGATATAACAGACTGTGGTGCAGCGTGTCTTGCAACAATTTGTAAGCATTATGGGTTTAAGACACCTATTACGAGGATTAGAGAAGTAGCAGGAACAGATAAACAAGGGACAAATGCTTTGGGCGTTATTAAAGCTGCCGAGCAATTAGGATTTAGTGCAAAAGGGGTGAAGGGAAATCAGGAAGCATTCTTTAGTGAATTTCCATTACCAGCGATTGCGCATGTTGTAGTGGATGGCACGTTGCTACATTATGTTGTCATTTATAAAATTACTAAAAAAGAAGTCGTGATTGCAGATCCTGCAAAAGGAATTGTAAAGTATACACCGGATGAATTTTTTAAAATCTGGACAGGTATACTTATTTTATTAGTACCAAATCAAAAATTTAAGAAAGGGAAAGAAACAAAAGGTCTTTTTGAACGTTTCTTTCACTTATTGTTACCACAAAAAGGACTGCTTATACAGGTGTTTTTGGCATCCTTGATTTATACGGCATTGGGGATTTTGGGTGCCTTTTATATGAAAGCACTCTTAGATGATATATTACCTTATGGACTGATGAAAACATTACATGTATTATCAATTGGGGTAATTGGATTATACATATTCCAAACCGTATTAAGTGGTTTTAGGGCACATTTATTACTGTATTTGAGTCAAAAGTTAGATATAGCATTGCTACTTGGTTATTATGAACATGTTTTAAGATTACCAATGAGTTTTTTTGGGACAAGGAGAGTGGGAGAGATTATTTCTCGTTTCCAAGATGCTGGACATGTAAGAGATGCTATATCTGGTGCAACATTAACCATAATGATTGACACATTAATGGTAATTGGTGGCGGCATTATTTTGTATATGCAAGATGGGCTTTTATTTGGTGTGGCTTTTATCCTTGTAATTTTATATGCAATCATTGTATTTGCTTTTAATAAATCACTTAAAACAGGAAATCAAAGGCAAATGGAAGATAATGCACAGCTCACATCATATTTAGTAGAGTCTCTTAATGGTATTCAAACTGTAAAGGCATTTAATGCAGAACGTAAGGTAAACTTAGAGACAGAAGGTAAGTTTATTAAGCTTTTACGGAGCATTTTTAAATTAGCATTAACTACCAACATACAAGCTATTTTGAAAGGTCTTGTAGAACTTATAGGTGGAGTAGTGATTTTATGGATAGGTGCATATCAAGTTTTACAAGGGAATATGTCAGTAGGAAGTCTTATTACATTTAATTCATTACTTGCATATTTCTTAACCCCAATGAAGAATTTGATTAACTTACAACCTGAATTACAGACAGCTATGGTTGCAGCAGAACGTTTGGGTGAGATTTTAGACTTAGAATTAGAGTATGATGAAAATGAAGAAAAGAAAATGCAAATCAATAAATTTGAAGGTACGGTAAGCCTAAGGAATGTAGACTTTAGATATGGGACAAGAAGTTTAGTATTAAAAAAAATCAATATGGAAATCAAAAAAAGTGAACGCATTGCCTTAGTGGGTGAAAGTGGTTGTGGCAAAACAACACTTGTTAAGCTTTTACTGAATTTTTATCCAGTAGAAAAAGGTGATATTCTTATTGATGGGAATAATATTTTAGATATCAAAAAAGAAACATTAAGGGAGCATATTGCTTATGTACCTCAAGAGACATTTTTATTTAGTGGAACAATTTTAGATAACTTATTATTAGGGACAAATGGCATAGGGATGGAAGAAGTGGTGGAAGCGGCTAAAATGGCAAGGGCACATGACTTTATTAATGATTTACCATTAAGATATAATACGCATCTTGAAGAAAATGGTACTAATCTATCAGGTGGACAAAGGCAAAGACTTGCAATTACTAGAGCTATTCTTAAAAAGCCAGATATATTAATATTAGATGAGGCGACAAGTAATTTAGATTCTATTACAGAAGCAGCTATTGAAAATACCATTAATACATTTAGTAAAGGTATGACAACAATTATTATTGCCCATAGACTTAGTACTATTAAGCGTTGTGATCGCATCTTTGTAATGGATAAAGGAGAGATTGTTGAAGAAGGTAGCCATGAGGAATTAATGGCATCTAAAGGACACTATTATGAATTATGGCAACAGCAATTGCCTGGCCTAGAAGTAGAAAATGGGGAGGTGAGAGGTTAATGCAACCAATTATCAAAGATATACAAGAAATTACAGATAGTAAGGAAATGTATGAAAGTAAACCTCACCGATTTTTAAGCTATTTTATTTATATTTTACTTATAAGTATTATTCTAGCAGGTATATGGATGTATTTTGGAGAGATAGATGTAGTTTCTAAGGGAACTGGGGTTGTACGTCCCAATGAAAATATTAGTAGTGTACGCAATAAAGTAGAAGGAGAAGTAATAGAGAGTTATTTGGAAGAAGGTAAACAGGTCAAAAAAGGTGAAGTACTTTTTACAATTGCCCACGATAATTTAGAAGTTTCACTTTTGAAGCAAGAGGAGATTGTTCAAGATGTGGAAGCTCAATTAATGAAGCTTAAGAAATTAAGAGATAGTATAGAACAGGGTAAAAACCTTTTTTCAAAAACAGAGGAAAAGGAATACTATGAGCGTTATATAAAATATACTCAAGACTTTGAAAATCTTAAAAATGCAAATCAAATTGAAAGTAAAAATGAAGCCATAGACGTAGAACATACGAATATTAATAAGAAAATTTATGAAAGCAAGATTCTGGAGTATGAAAACACCCTTAAGAAACTTACAGATTATAAGACATCTATAGAGCAGGGGGAAAATGTTTTTCAAGATAAAATATGTGCATATTCATTAGAGTACGATAGTTATCTTTTACAGGTAAGAGAGCTTGAGCAAGATGTGATTGATAAAATGATGGTATATGAATTAAACTGTAGCCTGAATCAGGAAAATCTAGTGGCTAGGAAAGAATTAGAGCAATCTAAAGCAGAACTTGAAATAGCACAAAATAAGTTAGCAAGCTTAAAAGTAAGTACATTAGAAGATATAGAGCGTCAAATGGAAGAAGTTAAAATGAGTATGATAAATGCTGAACAAGAAAAGAATAAGCTTGTTATAGATGACACGCTATTGGCAATCAATGATGCACAAAGACAGCTGAACCTAAAAAAATATAAGACAGATATACTCGTAGAGCTAAATGGGCAGATTGAAGAATTAGAGCAGACATATCGTGCAGGTCAAAGAGAATTAGAAAAAATAAGATTGACTATTGCTGATTGTATAGTTGTAGCACCAATTGATGGGATAATCCATATAGCTAACAATGTGAATAAGGGAGATTTGATAAATGCCGGGACAGATATTGCAACAATTATTCCCGTAAGTGATAGTTTATATAAGATAGAAATATTTATACCAAATCGTGAGATAGCAAATATTAAGGTAGGTAATCAAAT
>JAZKZQ010000089.1:0-5474 GCA_045612745.1 Cellulosilyticum sp.
ATGGTATGCAGAATAACTTTATCCTTTTTAAGGATTTGATATACTAATCAAGAGATTTATTATTTTAAATTTTCACAAAAAGGGGATGCGTTTATGAAAGGAATTAAATTAAAAAAAGCTACACTGCAACTTATAGCTGCCACTTTAATTTGTAATGTAGGATTGAGTCAAACACCAGTAATAGCAGGGCCAATCGAACAACCATTTAATTATGCAGAGGCTTTTCAGAAGTCTATGTATTTTTATGATGCCAACAAATGTGGATCTGGTGTAAGTGAAGGGAAGTTATCTTGGCGAGGTGATTGCCATACAGAAGATGCCTCTATACCATTAGTGCCAGTAGATAAGACTACAGGAATAGGTACAAATCTATCAGCTGATTTTATTGCTGAAAATCTATCAGTATTAGATCCAGATGGTGATGGTTGTGTAGATTTACAAGGGGGCTTTCATGATGCAGGAGACCATGTGAAATTTGGTCTACCACAAAGTTATTCAGCATCAACATTAGGATGGGGATATTATGAATTTCGAGATGCCTATGTGAATGTAGGTGAGCAAGAGCACATTGAAGATATTTTAAGATGGTTCAATGACTACTTTATGCGTTGTACATTTCGTGATGAAGCAGGTAAGGTTGTAGCATTTGCTTACCAGGTAGGAGATGGGACAACAGATCACAATTATTGGGGGGCACCAGAACTTCAGACTACAACAAGACCAGCATTTTTTGCAACAAGTGAAACGCCAGCTAGTGATCAATGTGCAGGTGCAGCAGCAGCACTTGCTATTAATTACTTAAACTTTAAAGAAACAGATCCAGCTTATGCAGTACAAAGCCTAGATACAGCCAAGGCACTCTATACATTTGCTAAAGAAAATAGAGGACTTGGTTTCTCTGGTGGCTTTTATAATTCAAGTTATGATGAAGATGAAATGTCATGGGCAGCAGTATGGCTAAATATAGCTACAGGAGATAATAGTTATATAGAAGATATTACAGCTGTGGATGCAAATGGTACATATACAGGGTATATGCAACGCATTATCAGTACAACATCAAGTACATGGCAAAATATTTGGGTACATTCATGGGATACTGTTTGGGGTGGTGTATTTGCAAAGCTTGCACCAATTACTAATAACCCTGAACATTGGTATTTCTTTAGATGGAACTTGGAATACTGGTCAGGAACCCCACATGAAAATAGTAATGATCACACATTTTTAGAAGGTACGCCTGCAGGATTTAAAGTAGTCAATACATGGGGATCAGCAAGGTATGATGCTGCAGCGCAGCTTTGTGCACTTGTATATAATAAATATCAACCTTGTGAAGAATTTGTGAAATGGAGTAAGTCACAAATGGATTATATTTTAGGGGATAATCCAATGAAACGTTCTTATGAGGTAGGTTACTCAGATATATCAGCAGTTAATCCGCATCATCGTGCTGCCCATGGTTCATTGACCAATAGTATGCTAGAGCCGCAAGTAGAAAGACATACATTGTGGGGGGCATTAGTAGGTGGTCCTGATAGTACAGATTATCATAAAGATGACCGTACAGACTATGTGTATAATGAGGTAGCAATTGACTATAATGCAGGTTTCGTAGGAGCACTTGCAGGAATTTATGAGATTTATGGTGAAGGGCAAGAGCCACTAGCAAATTTCCCACCAAAAGAAATAGATGAGATGCCTTACTATACCACAGCAAAAATCGAACAAGAAAATGATGAACGTTCACAAATTACAGTGAAAGTGCATAATGATACAAGTTGTCCACCTAGTTTTGAGGATGGTTTAACAGCAAGATATTATTTTGATATTTCAGAAATGGTTGCTCACGGACAGGATATTAATGATCTAGATATTCAGGTTATGTATGATCAGGCAAGTATTTGTGATGGTATCAAGACAAATATTAATGGACCTTTTGTATGGAATGCTGATGAAAATATTTATTATATTGAATTAGATTGGTCTCAAAATGCTTTTCATGGTGATCGTGAAATCCATTTTGGATTAGTTCCAGCTCAAGATACAGATTATAAAGTACATTGGGATTTTACTAATGATTGGAGTCATAATGGTTTAACAAAAGAAGAAAGTCTCACCAGCTATGTACCAGTTTATTTACATGGTGAAAAAGTTTATGGCGAAGAACCTGTGTATACACCACCACAGTCACCAGCAGTTATACTTTCTAGTTCACTAGTAGAAGGAAATGTGATTGATGCAACACAATCACCTCAAACAATTACATTAACAGTATGTAGTAATGAAGAGAGTGAAAATATCAAGAAAATAGCTATTTATGCAGATAATCAGCTTTTAGGTGAAACTACTGGTGAAAAATGCACAGCCACATATACAACACCAGAGGATAGCACAGCAAGTATGCTCAATGTTACTTTCAAAGCTGTTGTTACCTTAGTAAATGGCGAGACAAAAGAAAGTAAACCTTTAAGATATACAGTTAATCTACCAATTGTTGTAGGTGAAATAGAAGGTATTGATTTTATTTGCAATAATAATAGTCAAATAAGTGGCAATACTATTGGTATCAAATGCACATTAAGTAATACAGGAACACAGGCATTAGATCTTTCAAAGTTTGCAATCCGTTATTATTTTACAAAAGAAGCAGATGTAGTGCAAAATTTCTACTGTGATCATGGAGGTATTCAATTTAATAAAGCACCTTGGTATATGGATATAACTGATGATGTAAGTTATGAGTTCATTAATATGATGCCGACAGTAGACATGGCAAATACGTACGTAGAAATTAAATTTGATAATATAAGTGCAGTATTTTCAGAGCATACCACATTAAATTTAGAGGTACGTATTGCAAATAACAATTGGACTAATTATGATCAAAGTAATGATTATAGTTTTAGTAATGGCGTTGTACTTTTATATGATGGTGTTGTAATAGATGGTACATTGCCACAATAGAAGGTATAAATATAGATGAAATGAGTAGATAAAATATAATGATAGCATAGCTACAGTAAGTAATTTTGAAGCAACCAATTAAGCAAAAGAGGTAGTACAATGAATGAAATGTATTACCTCTTTTGCTGTATATTTTTAAGTATCTTAGTAAACACTAGTTAACTTTATAAAAAATATTTGAAAAAATCAGATATATAGAGTATGATAAGATTAAAATGGAATAAAAAGGAAGAGAGAATATCTTTAGGGGGATGAATATGAAGTTTTGGTATGAGGGAAATTTGAATAAAATAGAAAATAAAAGAGAAGTCAATAATCTTATATATTATATACGCGGGGGATTACAAATTGGGAAAGAGCGTTATGAGCGTTATGCCATTCAAACACATTTTATTGAAAGAGGAGAATCCTATATAGAAGTAATTGCACAGTATGTGTCACCCTTATATCAAGATGGAGATATTTTAATGATTAGTGAGAAAGTTATTGCCATGTGTCAAGACCATACTGTAGAAAAGAAAAATATACATTTAAGTTTTTGGGCTAAATTTCTATCACACTTTGCAACTAAAACACCTAGTGGCATTGGTATGGTTGAACCTTATAAATTACAATTAGTCATAGACATGAAAGGTTTACCATTAGTTTTATGGGCTACATTTTGTGGTGCTGTGGGGAAACTTTTTAAAAAACGAGGACTCTTTTATAAAATATTAGGTCAAGAGGTTGCAGGTATTGATGGCTTTTATACACATTCTGCGTTTGAGCGTTATCATAATTTAGCTGTCTTAAATCCTGTAGAACCTGAAAAAGTATGTGATGAAATCTATGAAAAATTAGGACTTGAATGTATGATTGTAGATGCTAATGATATTGATATCGTAATTTTAGGAAAATCAGAGACACTTAGGCAAAAAACAGATGAAGCATTGGCACAGCTTATAGAAGATAATCCGGCAGGACAAGATGATGAATGTACACCATTTGTAATTATTCGTAATATAGGGCAAGCCCCAGCAGAGAGATATGTTCCTGTTGCGGCTATTGATACATCTGTTTAAAGAGGTTTATTTAAGTTTAAGATGTACTGTATAGAAATGAAGGAAACACAAATAATAGTAGCATTAAGCGTTAAAATAAGTGGAGGAAAATAATGTTACTAATTAAAAATGGAAAAATCCTTACAATGAGGGGAAAAAACTATGAAGAAGGCTATGTGCTTATTGAAGATGGGAAAATCAAGGCAGTAGGTGAACAAGTACCTGATTTACCGGATAATATACCAAATATTGATGCCAAAGGTGGGTGGGTAATGCCTGGGATTATTGAAGCTCACTGCCATGTTGGTATTACAGAGCAAAAAAAGGGGTTTGAAGGTGATGATAGTAATGAAACTACAGAACCAGTCACACCATATCTTAAAGTTATTGATGGCATCAATACGATGGATGCTGCTTTTGATGATGCTGTTAAAGCGGGGATTACAGGAGTAATGATTGGCCCTGGAAGTGCGAATGTAGTAGGCGGACAATTTGCTTTTCTAAAGACTAAAAGTCGTATTATAGATGAACTAATTGTTTTAGAACCAGCAGCAATGAAGGTGGCTTTAGGGGAAAATCCTAAAAGAAACTATAGTGATCAAAAAAAATCTCCAGTTACGCGTATGGCAATAGGTGCATTATTAAGACAAGCGCTTTTTGAAGCTAAAGCATATGAAGCTAGAAAACATAAGGCTGAAAAAGAAGGAAAAGATTTTGAAATAGATTTTAAGAAGGAATGTTGGCGACCTGTACTAGAGAAAGAGATTCCACTTAAAGTACATGTCCACCGCGTAGATGATATTTTAACGGCCTTACGTATGGCAAAACTTTTTGATGTGAACATTACATTAGATCATTGTAGTGAAGGGCATTTGATTGCAGATACTATTGCTCGTGCAGGATTTCCAGCCATAGTAGGTCCTTCTATGGCGCCACGTAGTAAAATAGAGGTACAAAATGTGGATTTTAAAACTTCTGGCATTTTGCACAAAGCAGGTGTAAAGGTGGCTATAACAACAGACCATCCTGTAATACCTATTCAATATTTACCTATTTGTGCAGGCTTTGCAGCTAAAGAAGGATTAGGGATAGAAGAAGGCTTAAAGGCTATTACAATTAATGCAGCTGAAATATGTGGTGTAGCAAATTGTGTGGGAAGCCTAGAGGTGGGAAAAGATGCAGACATTGCTATATTTGACGGTAATCCTATGGAGGTATTTACGCATACATTATATACAATTATTAATGGCAAAGTGGTTTATGATAAAGCAGAAGAAGAAAGTCAATTCTAAAAGTGCCTAAAAAAATAAAATAAAAAATTTTAACCTTAATTTTAATATAGTCGATGCCATTATAAATAAGGCATCGGCTACTTTTTTGTAATAAAAAAAACCCCGGGCTAGGCCTGGGGTTCATAAAAGCTTATAGCTATGAGTGGTTATTTTAAACCTCCTTTGGTACAATAAT
>JAZKZQ010000090.1:0-18905 GCA_045612745.1 Cellulosilyticum sp.
GTAGTGTTAGACTATAGAGGTTTCCCATTTTTATTGTTTTTTCTGCTGGAAAAATTTAGTTTAAAGTTTACGCTTATGTTTCCTCAACTATTAAACCATGTTTTTATATAAAAAGGTATTTTTTTTTGAAAGTAAGGAAAATTAACTAGTAGAAATCTTATTTCCAGCACTTTCTCTATAATCAGATATGTATACTCATGTATAATATTATAGTATAATACTTCATATAGTTTTACACTATTTATTTACAAAAAGCACCCTTAGGTGCGAAAGATAAGGAGTTTGACAAATGGATCACCATTTTTTAAAAGTCTGTGCTGCTACACCTTCACTTCAAGTAGCAGACTGTCATTATAACGTAGAACAAATCTTAAACTGTATTAAGGAAGCCACAGCTGAAGGGGCAAGTGTTATTTTATTTCCTGAGCTTTGTATCACAGGCTATACTTGTGCGGATTTATTTTTCCAAACCACAATTCTAGAAGAAACTGAACTTGCCATTGCAAATTTGCTTACAGCTACTACCAGTAGTGAACAGCTAATTATTCTAGGTGCCCCTCTTGTCCATAAAAATCATTTATATAATGTATCTTTGATTCTCCATAAAGGAAAAATCTTAGGAATAGTTCCAAAATCATATCTTCCTAATTATAGTGAATTTTATGAAAAACGTTGGTTTAACTCTGGCCTTGATATGGGCAAACATTATATTAACTATGCAGGTCAAGAGAATATTCCATTTTCAGCCCAACTTCTATTTGAAGCCACTAATATTCCTTATTTTAATCTTGGCGTTGAAATCTGCGAAGATTTATGGGCTATGTTACCACCAAGTACTCTCCACGCTTTGAAAGGTGCCACCATTATCGTTAATCCTTCTGCAAGCAATGAAATTGTTGGCAAAAGCCAATATCGCCGTGAACTTTTAGCACAACAATCTGCTAAAACCATGTGTGCTTATATATATACCTCTTCTGGTACAGATGAATCTACAACAGATGTTGTATTTAGTGGACATAAATTAATTTATGAAAATGGGTACTGCATTGCAGAGTCTGAGCTTTTCTCTAAGGGCAATAATCTTTTATATGGCATCCTTGACTTAGAACGTCTTCAAAAAGAACGTCTCAAACAAAACCATACCAATCCAGGTTTATTTTTAAGTAGCTTAGAATATGAAACTATTCCTTTTGAGTTAAAAGTACCTGTATTTACATTTGATCGTTATGTAGATGCTAAACCTTTCGTACCAGATAATGAAAATATGCGTAAAGAACGTTGTAAACATATTTTTGATATTCAAGCACACGGGCTTGCTAGGCGTATGGCACATACAAAGGCTGAAACCTTTGTTCTTGGTATTTCTGGTGGTCTTGACTCTACCCTTGCCCTTTTAGTTTGCGTAAAAGCTGCCAAACTGCTTAATAAACCACTGACAAGCATTGTAGGTGTCACCATGCCAGGCTTTGGAACAACCGACCGTACTTATAACAATGCTGTTAATCTTATGAAACTTCTTGGGGTAACGGTTCGTGAAATTTCTATTGTAGAATCTGCTAAACAGCATCTTAAAGATATTGGGCATGATCTTACAACCCACGATGTTACTTATGAAAATGCTCAAGCTAGAGAACGTACACAAATCCTTATGGATTTATCAAATCAAACAAATGGTCTTGTCATTGGAACAGGTGATCTTTCAGAATTAGCATTAGGTTGGGCAACTTATAATGGGGACCATATGTCCATGTATGCAGTTAACGCCTCTGTTCCAAAGACTCTTGTACGTTATCTTATTGATTATGTGGCTCATTTCGAAAGCGAACCACTCGTACAAGAAATACTATTTGATATCTTAGAAACACCAGTAAGTCCAGAACTTCTCCCTCCAGATGGAGAAGGTAATATTGCACAAAAGACAGAAGATTTAGTAGTCCCATATGAACTTCATGATTTCTATCTTTATAATATAATTCGTTTCGGTTATACACCTTCTAAAATCTTCTTCTTAGCTCAAGTTGCCTTTAAAGACACTTATGATGCGGCGACACTCTTAAAATGGCTTAAAACCTTCTATCGTCGTTTCTTCAATCAACAATTCAAACGTTCATGCTTGCCTGATGGCCCAAAAGTAGGTTCTATCTGTGTTTCACCACGTGGTGATTGGCGCATGCCATCAGATGCAAGTAGCCGTATGTGGCTTGATGAAGTTGAAAAACTAGAAATTTAATAAAATTAAAATAGCTATCACTTAAGACGTGATAGCTATTTTAGCTTTTGTTAAATAACTTATTAATCTATATCAACTAATTACCTATCTAATTTAAAGAAATATTTCCATTATCCTTCATTGTTTGTAATGCTTTCATTACACCAAGTCTTGCATGATAGAATGTTAATCCACCTTGGAAGAAAGCTGTATATGGTGGTTTGATTGGTGCATCTGCACTCATTTCAATTGATGCACCTTGGATAAATGCACCTGCTGCCATAATAACTGGTGCATCATAACCTGGCATATCCCATGGCTCTGGTGTTACAAAACTATCTACTGGCGCACCTTTTTGGATACCTTGACAAAAGCTAATCACGTTTTCCGGTGTTTGCATATTAATAGCTTGAATAATATCATGACGTTTTTCTAAAGCTTTTGGCATTACATCAAAACCTAATTTTTCAAATATAGCAGCTGCTAAAATTGCACCTTTTAAAGCATTTGCTACAACTTCAGGCGCTAAGAAAAGTCCTTGAAGAACTGGTTGATTAAGGCCCAGTGTAGCCCCTACTTCTTTACCAAGTCCTGGTGCTGTAAGACGCATAGCTGCATTTTCTACATATTCTTCCTTTCCAACGATATAACCACCTGTTGGTGCAAGACCGCCTCCTGGATTTTTAATAAGTGAACCTACACAAAGGTCAGCCCCTACTTCTGTTGGCTCCATTGTATCTACAAATTCACCATAACAGTTATCCACCATACAAATAACATCTGGCTTAATGCTCTTTACAAAGCTAATAAGCTCTCCAATTTGTTCGACCGAAAATGTTGGTCGATAGCTATAACCTTTAGAACGCTGAATTGTTACAAGCTTTGTACGTTCATTAATCGCTTCACGGATACCATCATAATCAAAACTAAAATCCTCTTTAAGGTCTACTTGGCGATAAGTAACTCCATATTCTGCAAGACTACCATTAGTAGGACGAATCCCAATAACACCCTCTAAAGTATCATAAGGCTTACCCACCACTGATAAAAGCTCATCCCCTGGTCTTAAATTTCCAAATAAAGCAACTGTTAAAGCATGTGTACCAGACATAAGCTGTGGTCTTACAAGACCTGATTCTGTTTTAAAAACATCCGCATAAATTTGTTCAATTATATCACGTCCAAGGTCGTTATACCCATAACCCGTTGTTGCTGCAAAGTGAATATCACTTAATTTATTTTTTTGCATTGCATGGAGCACCTTCGCCCCATTTAAATGCATATTTTTATCAATCTCTGCAAAAACCTCACTTAAAGTTTTTTCAGTCTCAAGGCAAAATGCTTCTGTTTCTGCATCAATACCTAATAATTCCTGTAAACTACTCATTACAATTCTCCTTATCTTTTGTACAATATATGCCATACTGTGTCATACTTTGTATTATAACACGGTTTAAGATTTCTTTTCACATTATTTTTCATAAACTTATTTGCCATGTTCCTTACTATCATTTACTCTTATATTAAAATCTCCCTAAACTTTTCTTACGTATATCATCAAGCTCTTCCACATCCAAAACCTTATTATTATACAGTGAAAGATATTCTTTCGATACATCACTATTAAATATTAAAATATCATCTGAATTAATTGTAACATTTACTCCTGACCTATAAAGTTTACCAATAGGATGTTCTCGCATATTTTTAACTCTCCCTAATAATACATTACTTGTAGGTGTTATATTTAATGTAATATTATTATCTACCAAGTACTTAATTGTTTGCTTCGATGTAGCTGCTGCTATTCCATGCTGCACTTCATCAAGTGATAGTAATTCTATACCTCTCATGACATCCTCGGCGGTCCCCCATTCTCCAATGTGAGCCTTCAAAACTAATCCATTTTCTTTTGCTTTTTTGTAAATAGGAATAAATTTTTCAATAGGTTGCGCAAACTCATCTCCATATAAATCAATGGAATAAAATTCTTTTCTACCCCAAAATGGCTCTAAACAACTTAATAAATAGTTAATATCACAATGCCTTGACAAGCCAATTTGTAACCTTAGCTTTATATCGGGGGCAATGAGACTATTAGCAGTTTCAAATGTATCTATTAATTCATCAATATTATTAGAAAAAAACTCACCTAATCCCCATACATCCTCTCCAATCTCTAAAATAGAAACCCCATCTTCTTTAGCTTGCACAAAAGTAGCTTCTATAAGCAAGCGTCGCATTTCTTTGCTATTAAATCGTTCTCCAATATTTTCATTTCCCCATGTATGCATTTCATCCATAGATTGCAATACCTTCTTAATTGGTTCAATTTTATATCCAGTTCTACTCTCTATGTATCTTCTACTGCCACCTAATACAAAATGATTGTGCAAGTCAGCTTTAGGTATTTTTTTAATAGTAGCCAAATCATTATTTTTAAGAGCATTCACAAAATTACTTGAGTATTCCACTTTATACACATCCTATCATATTCTATCTTTGGTAATGATATAGAAATCATACTTAATTCTATTTTTTTATGTATTTTGCCTTCAAAAATAAAAAATGACAACAAATGATTCGCCTTTTTTATCGGAAGACCATTTGCTGCCATTATCTACTTTAAAATAAATTGCTATTCAAAAGATTATGATTCTAAAACTTCACAACTCTTGACTACTAATACCTCTTATTCTGCTGAGTTTAAGTTAACAGATTTAGATGGTACAAGTGTTGAGATAGCGTGTTTGTAAATCATTTGTTGTTTGCCTTCACTTTCAAGAATAACTACAAAGTTATCAAAGCCCTTGATTGTTCCTTTTAATTGAAAGCCATTTGTTAAAAATAATGTTGTTGTAATCTTCTCTTTTCTAAGTTGGTTTAAAAGAACATCTTGTAAGTTAATTGTTTTACTCATAACGTCCCCTCCTAGGCATGTTGTTAATTATGTTTATTGTATATTATATTTTTGTGCTTGTCTACTGAATTACTAAATATTTGTAACACTATATTGTGATTATATCCCAATTTTATCCAAAATATACAGCATTACTATACAACTTCTATTTTTTTAAATACATTAGCATATTTTCTACAATACACTTGGCATCTAGTCCCATTTTGTCAACTTCTAGCATAATAGGACTAGCTTGATGTTTAAACCAAGTGAGTTGACGTTTGGCATAATTACGTGTATTTTGCTTAAGTTTTTCTATACAAAACTCTAGACTCATTTCTCCTTTAAAATAAGGAGAAAACTCTTTGTAACCAATGGCTTTTAAAGCTGGTAAATCTTCACTATATCCTGCTTCATAAATGCGTCTTACTTCTTCTAAAAGGCCTTCTGCCATCATTTCATCAATACGCTGATTAATACGGGTATAAAGTAAGCTTCGTTCCATAGTTAATGCAAAGAAAGTGTATTCATATGGTGATTCATTTTCCTCACGTTTTTCACGTTCTTTGGCATTATGACTTGAAATAGGTTCTCCGGTTTCATGATAGTATTCTAAGGCACGAATAACACGTTTCACATTATTAGGATGTATTGCCAAAGCACTCACAGAGTCTACTTCTTGAAGTTTTTCATGAAGTGCCTCAGCACCGTGGATACGTGCAAATTCTGTAAGGCTATCACGATATGCTGTATTAGGATCAGTTTCTTCAAATTGGGTATCAAATAAAATAGCATTAATATAAAAACCTGTGCCACCTACTAAAATAGGTGTTTTTCCTTTAGCATAAATGATTTCGATATAGTGATTTACACGTTCTTTAAAAGTTGCCACACTACACGGAAAGTCGGGATCCCATTCATCAATCATATAATGTGGCACGCCATCCATTTCTTCTGGCTTCACCTTAGCCGTACCAATGTCCATACCTTTATAAATCTGCATAGAATCTGCAGAAATAATTTCACCATCAATGGCCTTAGCTAAGCGTACACTTGTCTTCGTCTTTCCCGAAGCAGTTGGGCCGGCAATTAAAATAAGTGGTTTTTTCATCGCTTTACCTTTCTTAACTCATTCTATAATTATCATAGTTTAAATGCGTTTAAACATCTTTTCAATATCCGTTTGCGTAAGTGCCACAATGGTAGGACGACCATGTGGACAGGTAAATGGGTTATCTAGTGATAGTAAGGATTCAATAAGCTTCTCACATTCTAAAGCTGTGAGCTTATCATTAGCCTTTACTGCACTTCTGCAAGACATACGAATAATGGATTCTGCTTTCACATCTGCTAAGTCTTTAGGCTTATCATGTGTTACAGTATCTAAAATTTCTTTGAAAACTTCTGGTGAAAGTGGTTCATTTAATAAAAATGGTACTTCACGAATAACAATTGCATTCTCCCCAAAAAACTCGAAAATAAAACCTAATTTTTCAAATAAATCTGTATGTGTCTCTAAAAGTTCTTTTTCCACGGCATTAATATTAAAGGTTTCTGGCATTAATAAAAGCTGTGTTGCCACTTCATTGTTTCTAAATTGTCCCATAAAGCGTTCATACATTACTTTCTCATGGGCAGAGTGTTGATCGATAATAAATACCTTTTCATGATATTGAATAAGCCAATATGTTTTAAAAAGTTGTCCGATAATCGTATAATCCTTCACACTAATACCAGGTGTCTCATTTTTTGCAGCTGGCACAATAGGAGGTGTCATATAAGAAGCTGCTACGTCAGGAATCTTGTAAGTAGCACTAGAATAATTTCCTGTTTCTTGATTACTATTACAACTGCCATCTACCTGCTTAGTAGTCATTGCACTGCTTTCTTCTACTTCTCCACCTACTTTATTTGAGGTACCACTTAAGCCTTGTATACTTATATCTGCTGGTACCACTTCTTCTTGAACCAATGATATATCCTGTCCCTTAACCATTTCATAACTACTATCTACCACATAACTTTCTGTAGTCATATCATCTGCTGCATTACGAATTTGGAACGGCATGCTCCCATCATAACTACTAGCTTTCCCAAATAAACGCTCAAGGTTATGGATAGGTTCTTCTTTTTCTAGAGGTATTTCCCCTGCTAATAAACTATGGGCTGTAAGATTATTTTCTTCTTTACGTGGTGCAAAAAATGTATCTACTGTATAAGTTTCAATTTCAGGCTTAGGTGTGATTATCCCTTCATGTGGCTGAACATGTGGTACAAGATAAGCAGATTCTAACTGATTGGTAATTGCTTTATAAACTGTATTATAAATAAGGTCTGAATCCTTAAAACGTACCTGTAATTTAGTAGGATGTACATTCACATCTACTTCTTCTGGTGCAATATTAAGGTGTAATATCACAAAAGGAAACTTCCCTACCATAACAATAGGTTTATATGCATCTTCTACTGCTTTTTGTAGTAAAGTACTTTTGATATAACGACCATTAATGAAAAAATGCTCATAATTACGATTGGAGCGATTTAATGAAGGATTTCCTAATAGGCCTACACATTCTATTCCACCACTTTCGTAATAGCACTTAAAAGTGTTTTTTGCGTAATCTTTCCCATAAATATTCAGTACGGTATGCTGTAAATCATGGTCACCTGAGGTAGTAAATACTGTTTTATTATTTTGAATGTATTTAAAAGAAATCTCTGGATGTGCTAAGACTAATTTATACATATAATCTGATATCCTAGCCCCCTCAGCTCCACTACTACTTAAAAATTCACGGCGTGCTGGCACGTTAAAGAATAAATGGCGCATAATGAAAGTGGTGCCATTAGGACATGCAATTTCATCAGAAGCATTAATCTTGCCACCTGCAATCTCAATACGCTTTCCTGTTAAATCATCTGCTATCTTTGTCATCAGCTCCACATGAGAAACTGCTGCAATACTAGCTAATGCCTCACCTCTAAAACCTAGACTTAATACATGCTGTAAGTCTTCTACAGATGTGATTTTACTTGTGGCATGACGTAAGAAAGCGATTTCCACTTGGTCTTTAGGAATGCCCTTACCATTATCTGTCACACGAATAAAATCAATTCCCCCATTTTTAATTTCTACTGTAATAGAACTTGCTCCGGCATCAATGCTATTTTCCACAAGTTCCTTAATAACAGAAGAAGGTCGTTCAACGACCTCTCCTGCTGCAATTTTATTAATGGTATGGGTATCTAAAATTTGAATAGTGCCCATTTAAAAGGCCCCCTTCTATCTTAATTGCTTTTGTAAATCATAAAGTGCTTCTAATGCCTGTATAGGTGTCATACGCATCACATCGATTTGACGCAATTTCTCAATTACCTCTTGATGAGGTGTTGAAATTGCCTCAAATAAATTCATTTGATGTGTTGATTCTACAATCGTTTCAACTGTACTATCTATACTTTCAAAGCATGTTACAGATTCTGCCACAACTTTTACAGTATCATTTTCTACAGCAGATAAATTTGTATCTTCTACTACTGTAGAAGCTTTAGATGCCACCTCAGTCATTGGTGTTACTGTATAGCTTTCTTTACCATCTAACTCATTTAAAATGTGTTTTGCACGATCTAGTACTACAGATGGTACGCCTGCTAGTTTAGCAACTTGAATCCCATAGCTATGGTCTACACTACCTGGCACAATCTTATGCAAGAAAATAATATCCTCACCCATTTCCTTTACGGCTACACAGTAATTTTTAAGAGTTGCAATACTCTCTTCTAAGGCTGTCAGCTCATGATAATGGGTTGCAAAGAGTGTTTTAGCCTTGATTGTACTTGTAATGTGCTCGATGATAGCCCAGGCAATGCTTAATCCATCTAAGGTACTTGTCCCACGTCCAATCTCATCTAAAATAAGTAAACTTTGGTCCGTAGCATGATGTAAAATATTTGAAACTTCCATCATTTCCACCATAAATGTACTTTGCCCAGAAGCTAGGTCATCTGATGCACCCACACGGGTAAAAATGCGATCAACTACACCAATAGTAGCTGCTTCTGCTGGTACAAAAGAACCAATTTGTGCCATAAGCACAATAAGTGCTACTTGACGCATATAGGTAGATTTACCTGCCATATTAGGTCCTGTTAAAAGAATCATTTCTTCTGGATTAATAGTCACATCATTCGCAATAAAGCTTTGTTCTCCCATCATTTTCTCAACAACTGGGTGACGACCAAGTTTAATGTCTAACACCTGCGAATTGTCAATAGTTGGTTTTACATATTGATGAATGTCTGCTACCTGGGCTAGTGCACAGTACATATCTAGTGCAGCTACTTGGTGAGAAACATTTAAAAGACGATGCATTTCTCTTAGCACTGCTTCACGAATTTGTGTGAAAAGTTGATATTCTAATACATTTAACTTCTCATCTGCACCTAATACTTCTTCTTCTACCTTTTTTAGTTCTTCTGTAATATAACGCTCACAATTTGCCAGTGTTTGTTTACGAATAAAATAGTCTGGTACTAAATGATTGTATGATTGTGTCACTTCTAAGAAATACCCAAAGACTTTATTATACTTCACTTTAAGGTTTTTAATACCTGTTTTTTCACGTTCTTCAGCTTCTATAGCCATGAGCCAAGAAGCGCCTTTTGTTTTAGCTTCACGGAGGTGATCTACTTCTTCATGATACCCCTCTTTAATAAGCCCACCTTCACGTACAGAAAGAGGTGCTTCTTCCACAATACTACTGTGAATGAGTTCAAAAAGTTCTTCCATACAATCTAAGTTGTGATGGAGTTCTTTTAAGAGAGGTGAACTTGTTTGAGCTAATAATTCTTTAATAGGGGGTAATGCCCCAAGAGATTGTTTTATAGCCACTAAATCTTTTGCATTACATGTGCCAAAAGAAACTTTACTCATTAAACGCTCAATATCATAAATATGATCTAAGGCTTCAAATAAATCAGAGCGTAGAAGTGGCTTATTTTTAAGTTCTTCTGTCGCATCTAAACGGCCATTAATTTGGGCTGCATCAATAAGTGGCTGTTCAATACATTTACGGATATAACGACTACCCATGGCTGTTTTAGTATGATCTAATACCCAAAGTAATGAACCTTTACGACGCTTCTCTCGTAGTGTTTCAGTTAGCTCTAAATTACGTCTTGTAGAACTATCTAAAAGCATATAAGCATCTACATTATAAATCGAAACATGCATCAAGTGAGAAAGATCTGTTTTTTGTGTTTCTTTAAGGTAAGCCAACAGTGTAGATGTAGCTAACATATCTGGTCCACTACTTGTTAGACCAATACCCTCTAAATTCATCACATTAAAGTGTTTGATTAACAAAGAACTTGCAAGGGCCACATCTAAAGTATGCGGTGCAATCTTTTCTGTTAAAGCATGAAGACGTCCTACTGTAAAGCCTTTAATTTCTTCATCCTCATATAAATTTTCTTGTAGTAAACACTCTACAGGAGCAAATTTAGCCAACTCATCTAACAATTTACGTTGACTCTGCTCACCTGTAATAGTTGTGGTAAGCCATTCACCCGTTGTAACATCACAGATACTTAAACCATAAGTACCATTTTGACCTACAATGGCTACAATATAATTATTCTTACCTTCTGTTACTGTACTACCTTCTAAGATGGTACCAGGTGTTACAATACGAATAACTTCACGTTTTACAAGACCTTTAACAGTTTTAGGATCTTCTACTTGCTCACAAATAGCTACTTTGTAACCTTTTTCTACTAAACGTGAAATATAGTTATCTGCTGCATGAAAAGGTACCCCACACATAGGGGCACGCTCTTCAAGACCGCAGTCTTTTCCTGTTAAAGTAATTTCAAGTTCACGTGCACAAGTTTTCGCATCTTCAAAGAACATTTCATAGAAATCTCCTAAACGGAAAAATAAAATTGCCTCTGGATTTTGCTCTTTGATCGTTAAATACTGGCTCATCATTGGTGTAACTTGTGATTTTAACATATTAATTCGCCAACTCTCCAATTAAGTAATGTGTTTTGTTGCCTACAATTTTAACTTGTACATACTGACCAAGTAATTCTTTCGGTGCAGGTGTATTGACTAAAAGCCCTGTTTCTGTACGACCACTTAAAACATCGTCCTTATGCTTACTTACTTCCTCAAAGAGTACTTCCACTGTTTGTCCTACATATTTTTCAAGTGTAGCAAGACTTTGAGCATTAACAATTTCTAAAAGACGGTTAAAGCGTTCTTTTGATACTTCTTCTGGTATTTGGTCTTCCATTGTTGCTGCTGGTGTTCCCGTACGTTTTGAATAAACAAAAGTAAAGGCACTTGCATAATGAACTTCATTTACTACATCTAGTGTATCTTGAAAATCTTCTTCTGTTTCACCAGGGAATCCCACAATAAGGTCTGTTGTAAGCTCTACATTTGGTGCAGCTGCTTTTAACTTACGTACAAGTTCTAAGTAACTTTCTTTTGTATAATGACGATTCATTTTCTTAAGAATGCGACTACTTCCTGATTGTACTGGTAAATGAACACTATTACATACTTTGTCACAGTTTGCAATGACTTCAATGAGTTCATCACTTAAATCTTTTGGATGAGATGTCATAAATCTAATACGTTTTAGACCTTCTATATCATTAATAGCTTTTAAAAGCTTAGCAAAACTCATTGGTTCTTCAAGATTTTTACCGTATGAGTTAACATTTTGGCCAAGAAGCATAATTTCTGATACGCCTTCTGCCACAAGTCCTTTAATTTCAGCAATAATATCACTTGCCTCACGGCTACGTTCACGCCCACGTACATAAGGTACGATACAATACGTACAGAAGTTATTACAACCATACATAATGTTAACACATGCTTTAAAATCAAATTTTCTTGTATCTGGTAGATCCTCTACGATATCTTGATAAGAATCCCAAATATCAATTACATTTTCATTTGTTTCTAAACGTGTTTGTAAAAGCTCTGGTAATTTATAAATATTATACGTTCCAAAAATAATATCAATAAACTTAAAGTTTTTCTTTAAGTTATCAAGTACGATATCTTGCTGCATCATACACCCACAAAGGGCAATCATTAAATTTGGATTTTTACGTTTAATGCCTAATAATGAACCTAAACGACCATAAATTTTAAGTTCTGCATTTTCACGTACGCAACATGTATTGTAAAGAATAAAATCTGCTTCCTTTTCATTTTCTGTCTTAGTATACCCAATTTGTTGAAGCATTCCTTCAATTTTTTCTGAATCTCTGGCATTCATTTGACAACCAAATGTTGAGAGACAGTATTTTAAACCTTTACCTTTGATACGTTGTGCTAATATATTAATAATCTCATTTTGACGCATTGCTTCTGCTGTTGAGACTTTTATTTCTTTTCTTTCGCTCATGATGAATCCTCCTAATGCTTATTTTGTTATTACAGTATCCTTTTTATTTTACATGAAAAATGTGCTATTTTCAATGTATAACCCTACCTAAAACGACTTTTAGAGACAGCTTTTATACAAAATTTACATGAAATAATCTTTGCAAAATAGCTCACACTACTATTGAAGGAGCTGATATAAATGGCAAAAGATAGTCAAATCGACCCAAAAAGTGTGCGTATGAAAAAATGCAACTATCAAACTCCCTTAACTTCTGAAGAAGCAAAAAACTCCAATCGTACGCACAAAAAACAATCACTTCCTACTGAAGGTTTCCAAAATCCTAGTCGAAACTATTAATTTTTCTCCTCTTCTTCCATAGGAAATAAACTTTTTTATTTCCTATTTTCACAAAAAAAGAAGGCGCATGCAAGGCATAGCTCCTTCTTTTTCTATTATTTAACTTGTATAATAGGTGTTTTTTTAGCTGAATCATATCCAATAGAAATATGTGAATCTTCTAGATCACGTAATTTTATATAATTTTGCCCATTATATAAAATGCGTTCTACTTGTTTTAATGTACCATTTAAATTAATTGTTGTAGTGGTTACAGGGCTATTGGCATTTGCCATAAGCTGTCCTAGTGCATTTGTTACATCACTTTTTAGCTTTGTCCAAGCTGTAGCATTTTTTATATAATATAATGGACACATTTTACCAGTCACATCATAATGCCTGAGCATATCCTTTTCAGGTGTTAACTTATAGCGATAACAAAGATCTGCACACAATGCCACAAGACTTTTATAGGTGGCATCATTAAACTTTCCATCCCAATCAGGGTGACAGTTTTCAATTCCTATACTATAATCATTGGCATTTCCTGCATGGTAAGCTACTTCATTTTCTGGAACACACTGAATGACTTCACCGTCAAGTCCTATAATATAGTGGCTACTAGCATAAACTTTATTTGTACCTACTTTAAGCCCTTCAAAATAATTTCTATTATTAATGGCAGTAGCTCCCGCATTACCTACCCAATGTACCACAATTTTTTTTATAACATTTAGTGCTATTTGGGGACGACTATAGCGGTTAGGGGTTAAAAGCATTTTTTGCATATTCATACTTATCCTCCTTTATTCTTATGACTCATTATACTATATGTCCCCAATAAATTATTTGTCCCTAAAAATGGTCTACCTAAATATTTTTTGACATAATCTGATAAGGTAAATATGTGCCATCTGGATAATCCTTACCATGGGCCGTAAATTTATTTTTAAGATAAGCTTTTACCAGCTTCTCTCTTGAAGCATATTTTTCTAAACCTAGTTCTCCTTGAATTTTAGAAATAGGTAAATATCTCTTACTGCTTAAAGAAGATGAAAGTACTTTTGCAAATGTCTCAACCCCACTTAAAAGGACTTCCTCAAGGCCTCTATGAATAAGCGCTAGTTGTAAATGTAGGACATATAGTACACCTTTTTCACAATTAAATTCCAAATAACTCTCAGGTGCCACTTGTGTGGGCGTATCACTAGTAAAAAGATATAGTCTGCCTTGATTTTGTTTAGAAAAGTTTTTCAAAAAATTTGTTATTTCACTACATAATACCATGACTCTTTCAGGTGTTTCTATAGTTTTTAAGAAATAATGAGCATAGGTCATTTGTGGCGACGTATGTTTATAAAAATACTGTAATTGTAAACATACACTTAATAAATTATTATACTTCTCTACTACTTCGCTTAAATTATTCTTTAAGCTTTCCTTAAGACGTGTTTTATACCAAAAATTACCTTCACATGTATCTGGCGTACAGGTACATACTTCTTGAGAAATCACTTTTTTAAAAGGATTGATTACCTGCCTTTCGTCTATTAATAAAGTGTAACCATCCAAATAATCTCCCTCAATTTTTAAAAGCTCTGCAAAATTACTATGTTGTAGCGCTTGCTTAAGCTGTACTTGCTTCTTCTCCACACCCTCTAAATAATCCTTTATCCTCTGAATTTCACTATCAAGCACTTCTATTTGCTCCATATAACATTGCCCTTTTATTTTGTGGGACCAACATCCCCATTTGCTATTCATACATATTCCCCCTACTCAAGGAAAACAGTGTCGTTATATATATTATATATCTTAAAGCTTACTATCATAACATTTTCTTTTTATTTATTTTCCTGAAGAACCTAATCGTCCTGTTCCACGTTCAGATTCAAATTTCAATAGTTCTTCATAACTAATTTCTTCTGTTATCATTTTAGGTACTTCTACTAAAATACATTGAGAAATAGCTTTTTCATAAGGATATAAAATACTTCCTTCTGTAAATGTATGCTTTTCTAAAGCATCTTTTTTACAAATTACAAGGGGTACCTCATTATGATTTGTAAGTGGAACTAACCATTCTCCACGATATCCAGAATCAATAACACCTGCACGTTGTCCTATTCCTTTTGTCCCAGTTGAACCACGCTCTTTTAAAATAGCAACATAGTCCTTAGAAAAAGCTGATGCAATTCCTGTTGGAATCATTTTTGTTTCGTGTGGCATAAGCATCATATAATCTGCCTCAAAGCAAGCATAAATATCAAATGCACCATCTTCTGCACGTTTGCTTGGGATAATTGCAGTATCTTTCATTTTTGCAAAGTAAATTGTTTGAGAGTTCATAAATCGGCTCCTTTTAATCTATTATAAATTTTCTTCAATAACATCCTCAGCAACTAGGGAAGCCTGCACATTAATAATGCGCTGATTTCTACTTCCTCTAAATTTAAGCGTAATATCCTTTAAATCTTCAACAAAAGGTCCATCCACTAAAACATCACATAATTTTAGTAATTCTAATTTCTTAGGATCCTTTATAATTTGTTCAAAGGTATATCCAGAATAAATCCAAATAGTATGTTTTGTTTCTTTTTTAATACGCCTCAGTAAGTTTAAAAGACTTTCATCCATGGTCTGTTCCATAGGTTCTCCACCTAAAATCGTCACACCATGCACATTTTCATTTTTGGCATAGGTCATAAAGCGTTCCTCAACTTCCACAGTCCATACTTCACCTGCCTTAAAATCTTGATAATCAGCATTAAAACAACCTGGACACCTATGAGTACAACCTGATACAAATAAAGTAGCTCGGATGCCTTGGCCATTGGCAATATCATATTGACGCATCTGTGAATAGTACATAATGCCCCCTTTTCTACTGTTATACATTTATTTTAATTAACTATTTATATTTTAGAGGTGTAGCACGCGACTTTTAATTTCTTGTGTTTTTCCTTTATTCCAGTAATTACCTCCTAAATAACCACATGTACGACGAATTACATTCATTCTATTTTGATCTTTATTATGACATACTGGGCATTCCCACTCTAAATCATCATTAATAATAATTTCCCCTTCAAAACCGCACACATGACAACAATCAGATTTTGTATTAAATTCTGCATATTGAATATTATGATAGATATAATTCACTAGTTGTCGTAATGCTTCTAAATTATGGTTCATATTTGGTATCTCAATATATGAAATACAGCCACCTGTTGAAATAGATTGGAACTGACTTTCAAATTTAAGTTTTGTAAAGGCATCAATTGCTTCTCTTACATCCACATGATAGCTATTTGTATAGTACCCTTTATCTGTAATATCTTCAATTTTACCGAACTTTGCTTTATCTATTTTAGCAAAACGATAACATAAAGACTCAGCAGGACTGCCATATAAACCAAAACCTAATCCAGTTTCTTCTTTCCATCTTTTCGTTGCATCATTTAATTTATGCATTACTTTAAGTGCAAATGCTTCTCCCTCTGGCTGTACATGAGACACACCCTTCATAAGTTTTGTTACTTCATAAAGACCAATATATCCCAATGAAATAGTTGAATAACCATCCATTAAAAGTGGATCAATAACTGCACCTTGAGGTAATCTTGCAATTGCACCATGTTGCCAGTGAATTGGAGATTCATCTGAAAGTGTTCCTTTTAATGCCTTATGACGACACATCAAAGCTTCAAAACAAAGTTCTAAACGATTATCTAATAAAGACCAAAATTTTTCTTCATCCCCTCCAGCAATAATACCAATTTGCGGAAGATTCAAACTTACAACTCCCTGATTAAATCTACCTTCAAACTTATAATTGCCATTTTCATCTTTCCAAGGAGACAAGAAACTTCTACATCCCATACAAGAAAAAACATTTCCCTCATAAATTTTCTTCATCTCTTTAGCCGAAATATAATCTGGATAAAGACGTTTCGCACTACATTTAACAGCTTTTTCTGTAATATAGTCATATTTTCCACCTTCTAGGCAGTTATGTTCATGAAGTACATAAATAAGTTTTGGGAACGTTGGGGTTGTAAATATACCTTTTTCATTTTTAATCCCATGTAAGCGTTGTGTTAAAATCTCTTCTACAATGCTTGCAACTTCCTCAACATATTCATCCTCTTCCTCTATATTTAAAAATAAGGTTACAAATGGGCTCTGGCCATTTGTAGTCATTAATGTATTGATTTGATATTGAATTGTTTGAACACCAGATTCAAGCTCTCGGCGTAAAAGACGTTCTACTACTTCATCTAATTCACTTTCATTAGTAATCGTCTCACATAGCATCTTACGGTACTTTTCTTTACTACGTCTTAAATATTTACCTAAATGGCGAATATCTACTGACTGTCCACCATACTGGCTACTTGCAACCTGTGCTATGATTTGTGTCATGACAGTACAAGCTACTTGGAAGCTTTTAGGACTTTCAATCATACGTTGATTAATTACAGTACCATTGTCTAACATATCCTGTATATTAATTAAACAGCAGTTAAAAATAGATTGCATAAAATAGTCCATATCATGGAAATGAAGAATTCCTTCATCATGAGCTTGCACAATACGTGCTGGTAATTTTTTACGTCTTGAAATATCTTTTGAAACCTCACCTGCAATTAAATCTCTTTGAGTAGATGCCATCATAGCATTCTTATTAGAGTTTTCATTCATCACTTCTTCATTTGTCATATCGATAAGACCTAAAATACTATGGTCTGTTGTGTTGGTTTCACGTTTAAAAGATTGAATTGCACGATAACCTTCGTAAGATCTAGCAGTTAATTCATGACCATTCTCAATAAGTTTTAAATAAACATATGTTTCAATTTGAAAGATAGTCGGTTCTTTCCCAGACTTCTCAAAGTTATTCTGAATTTCATCTGCTATCTTTTGTGCAACTCTTTCATCTAGCACCCCGCTACCATACTTCATGGCTTTTATAATAGCATTATAAATCTTACTTGCATCAAATTGTGCAATACTTCCATCTCTCTTTATGACTTTCATAAATCAATCCCATCCCTTATTTATAGTGTTTATTATTGCTTCAAGGATCTCATAGATTCTGCATTTCCTATATTTTTTGCCATAATTCTTAAAACTATATAATATTTGTTAAAAATAGAGTCTTGACAAAAAAATATAAAGAGGCTATATATAGTACCCCTTTAGTCATAAAATGCTATATCTGTTACTTGACTAAGACATTGTATCATATCTTATTTTATTTTAATAGTCCTAAATCCATTAAAAAATTTTTTGCCTGATTTTTATAAATCAAATCAAAACCACCCGTCTAACGGGTGGTTTGCTCTAGCCCTATAAGGGCATATTACTGGCTTGATGTCTAAAGACATATTGAATAGTCTGCCAACTGCATAACTCTCTCGAGCTTCCCCTTAAAAGGGGATTTTTATTTAGCTTTTTGTACAGGCTCACCCGTAAACGGGTCAATATATTCTTTTAAACTCATTTGATCATACTCCAAATCTTCCTTTAATTGATTCTTTATGTATTCTTGTATTGCCTTCTTATTTCTTCCTACTGTATCTACATAATATCCCTTACACCAAAATTGTCTATTTCCATACTTATATTTTAAGTTTGCATGCTTATCAAATATCATTAATGAACTTTTTCCTTTTAAATATCCCATAAACTGAGATACACTCATTTTAGGTGGAATACTAACTAACATATGTATATGATCTGGACAAGCATTAGCTTCTATTATTTCTACACCCTTATATTCACATAACTTTCTTAAAATACTTCCTACATCTGCTTTAATTTTCCCGTAAATCACTTGTCTACGATATTTTGGTGCAAATACAATGTGATATTTACAATTCCAAGTTGTGTGTGCTAAACTATTTTTATCCATTATGGATTCCTCCTTTGGTATTTTATTGGTTGGCAGACCAAAATTATTGTACCAAAGGAGGTTTAAAATAACCACTCATAGCTATAAGCTTTTATGAACCCCAGGCCTAGCCCGGGGTTTTCTTTATTACAA
>JAZKZQ010000091.1:0-25060 GCA_045612745.1 Cellulosilyticum sp.
ATTTTCTCATAGTCTATCTAGTATACGCTATATTTTATAACTTAAATTTTATTTAAAATTACACATCCATTTATTTTAAATATATAAAGAAAAAAATCACATGTATTTCCTCTATGCAAAATACATGTGATTTTATAATTTATTACTCATTTTTAAGGGCTTTCGCAATTGCTTCCATTTCCTCATCAGATAAGTTATAAGTAGATTTTCCATTTTGAATAGGTTTAGCATATGTATAGGACCCATCCCTACTATATATACCATTCAGTACGATTCCATTATTTTCATAATCTAATAAAGCTATTGCAAATGATAAATCTGCTCCAGTATTAGCAATTGCTTTATATCTTACGATGCCAACTTTTTGTATGCAGTCTTTCAATTTACAATCTACAACTTGCATCTGTGCTCTAACTTCTTTTTCACTTTCAATTAATGCATTAATTTCTTTTGTATATTGTCCCAAAAGCCCCTCTAAATCTAAATCTTCTTTATTCATAAAAACATCAAATCTTCTCTGCAATTTTTTGAGTTTACTTTGCGTATTGCATATGCATATTAATAAAATAAATACTAATACACCTAAAGCTGCTACAATATACATTGCATAATTATTAAATATTGCTATAGCTTGTTCCATGATTTTCTCTTCTTTCCTTTTATATTAATCTACATTGAGTATTTGAATAATTCTAGCTAACTCTTCATCAGAATAATACTCTATTTCAATTTTACCCTTTTTAGCTCCTTTAGAAATAACAACTTTAGTACCTAAGATTTTTTGTAAGTTTTCTTGTATTTCTCTATAAAAAGGATTATATTTCTCTTTATCTTCTTCTTTCTTATCCTTTTTCCCACTTAAAAGTAACTGAATATATTTTTCAGTTTCCCTTACACTCAGTGATTTTTCAATAATTAAATCTGCTACTTGCTTTTGAGTTTTAATATCTTTTAATGATAATAAAGCTCTTGCATGCCCAAAAGTAATCTCATTTTCTCTTAATTTTTCTTGTACATATGGTGTCAAATTAAGTAATCGCATAATATTTGCCACAGATGCCCTACTTTTTCCTACTTTATCAGCAACTTGCTCTTGTGTTAAATCAAAACGTTCCATTAATAAACTATATGCACAAGCAAGCTCCATAGCATTTAAATCAGCTCTTTGAATATTTTCTACTAAAGCTATCTCTAAAGTTTGTTGATCTGAAAATGATTTGATAATAATAGGAATTTCATTTACCTTAGCCATTCTAGCTGCACGGTATCTTCTTTCACCTGCAACAATTTCATACTTATTATTCTTCTCTCTTACAATAAGAGGTTGTAAAATACCATGTTCTAATATCGATGAACTTAACTCTTTTAATTCTTCTTCATCAAAATTCTTTCTTGGTTGCCCAAAATTTGGTTCAATATCATTGATATCTACAATTTTTATTGTCTCTTCTTTTTCATTTGATGCACTTACTAATTCATCTGATAATAATGCATTTAGTCCTCTGCCTAACCCTCGTTGTTGTTTCATTTCACATTAATTCCTTTCTAAAAATTCTTTTGCCAACTGACGGTATTGTTCACTACCCTTTGCTCTTGAATCATATTTAATACAAGACATTCCAAAGCTAGGTGCTTCACTTAATCTTACACTTCTTGTAATTTTAGTTTTATATACTGTGTCATTAAAATGTGTTTCAACTTCTTTTACAACTTGTGCTGATAAATTTGTTCTATTATCATACATTGTAAATAATATACCTTCTAGTACAAGTTTGGGATTAATATTCTTCTTTACTAATCCTACAGTTTGTACTAATTGTGATAATCCTTCTAATGCATAATACTCACATTGCATAGGAATTAGTACAGAATCAGATGCTGTTAATGCATTAATTGTTAAGATATTTACGGCTGGTGGACAATCAATAAAAATGTAGTCATACTCATCTTTTATTGTATCGATTTGCTTCTTTAAAATAAATTCACGTTGCTTAGTATTAACTAACTCTACTTCTGTGCCCGCTAAATTCATATTTGATGCAACAATACTAACTGGCTCATTTTCTGATTGTTGAATTGCCTCTTTTATATTAGTACTATTTACTAGTATATCATATACTGTACTACTCACTTGATTTTTTAAAATACCACATCCACTAGTTGCATTTCCTTGTGGGTCAATATCTATAATAAGTACTTTATAAGCCATTTCAGCTAAGGCAGCTGCTAAATTTACAACTGTAGTCGTTTTACCGACTCCTCCTTTTTGGTTAACAACAGCAATTACTTTACCCATAACATTCTCCTTTTTTTAAATTTCTCTACCCGACTAAATTCAGTATAGCATATCCCTATTTTTTTATAAATATTTTCCGTCATTAATTTCTACATTTAATTTTTATTCGGTTTAGATTTTTTCATTAATATTCCTTTATTTGTCATTATTTTAATTACATGCCCTGTTTATATTCTATATTCTTATATAAAAAATAAAGATGTTCCACGTGGAACATCTTCACCTATTCTTTATCTATATGACTGTTCCACGTGGAACATTTTTCTTTAATTTAAATTTTATCTTTATTAGTCTATTTCTTCTTTTTTAACTTATTCTTAGCAAGAATTTTATCTTTTATTATCTCTCTTAATTCTTGTGTCTGTTGTTCCTCTAAGTCTCGCTTAGGTATAATTACAGCTTGTTGCATATTTACAAATATTAAAAAGTACTTCTTACTCTCATATGCCTTATACATTAATGGCCATTCGTATTTAGCTTTTGAATTACAGTCTTTACATGTAATACCTTTACTATTAATAATTATTTCTTTTTCAACACCCAATGCAACTTTATCTGTATGAGCCATTCTTCTACATATGAATTCTACTTCAATCGGTAGTAAAATTAAAACCATGATTACAAAATAATCAAAGTATAATTCAAAGCCTTCTACTCTCCTGATCCCCATCCAGTGCAAAATTAATTCAAATACTACTATTAAACTAATTATCACAAAAATTGCAGCCCTTAGCTTAGTCTTAGTAAAAATATTAAAATAAGTAATCGACCTATAATCTTCTTTATTAATTATTGTCTTCAATCTTATCTCATCTTTTTCTTGCATATTGAATTCCACTTCCTTTTCTCTCCAAACATATTTATACTCCTATTTTACAAGATCTATCTATTTAATTTTTTCTTCTATTTTAAAGTATATCATATATACTTTTTACCTACTATAATTTTCAATTTATATCATTATAGATTAATTTATAATCTATAATTCTTTCCAAAAAAAATGGCCGTAGAATATTATTACTCTAAGACCATTTTTAATATCTGATTTAATTAACCCTAATTAGGCTATCTATTACATTTGAACTGGTGCACTAATTCCTAATAATGCTAGTGCATTTTTAAGTGTATATTTCGTTGCAGCTACAATTGCTAAACGTGAGTTTTTAACTTTTTCATCTTCTACTAAAATTGGATTTTCATTGTAGAATTTATTAAATGCTTGTGTTACATCCACTGCATATCTAGCAATGTATGATGGCTCATATTTATTTCCAGCTTCTCTGATTGTATTTTTGAAATCTGCAATTTCCTTAATAAGTGTTACAGTTGCTTCATCTGTAAGTACAGTATAATCTACTTCAAAGTTAGGAATATTATCTACTTCAATACCTGCTTTACGAAGTACACTACAAGCTCTTGCATGAGCATATTGTACATATGGACCTGTTTCACCATTGAAATCTAATGCTCTTTCCCATGAGAATTGAATATCTTTAATAATATTATTATACATATCATCAAAGATAATTGCACCAATACCTACTTGTCTCGCAACTTCTTCTTTATTTTCAAGACTTGGATTTTTTTCTTCAATGATTTGCTTTGTTTTCTCTACTGCTTCTTTTAAGATATCTTCTAAGAAAATAATATTACCATTTCTTGTAGATAACTTAGCACCACCTTCCATACTTACCATACCAAATGGTACGTGTACTAAATCTTTAGACCACTCATGTCCCATCTTTTCAATAACCTTAAACCATTGTGCAAAGTGAAGATTTTGTTGAAGTGCTGTAACATAAATACATTTTTTAAAGTCATAAGTATCCTTACGATATTTAGCTGCTGTAATGTCACGAGTTGCATATAATGAACTACCATCATTTTTAGTAATTAAACATGGTGCCATATTTTCTTCATCTAAACGAACTAATTTAGCACCTTCATCAACTTCAATAAGTCCTTTGTCTTCTAACTCTTTGATAACAACATCCATTTTGTCATTGTAGAATGCCTCGCCATTGTAACTATCAAATTCTACACCTAACATTTTATATACACGTTCAAATTCTTTTAAACTTACTTCTTTGAACCATTTCCATAATGCTAATGATTCTTCATCACCTTGTTCCATTTTTGTAAAGTAATTTCTAGCTTCTTGTTCCATTTCTGGATGTTCTTTAGCTTCATCATGGAATAATACATAAATTCTAAGTAATTCAGAGATACCTTTTTCTTCTATTTCTTCTTTACTAGAATATTTTTTGTAAGCTACAATAAGTTTACCAAATTGTGTTCCCCAGTCACCTAAATGGTTAATTCCCACGCAGTTATATCCAAGTACTTCAAAAATTTGATATAAGCTATTTCCAATTACTGTTGAACGTAAGTGACCTACGTGGAATGGTTTTGCAATGTTAGGTGATGAATAGTCAATCACTACATTTCCTAAGTTTTTCTCTTTAGCAAAACCATATGCTTCTTTTTCAACTAATACATCTGTAATAACTTCTTTCACGAATTCTACTTTATTAACAAAGAAGTTAATGTAAGCATTAACATTTTCAACTTTTTCTAAGAAGTCTACTTCACCTAATTCATCAACAATATCTTTTGCAATCATTGGTGGGGCTTTTCTTAACTCTTTTGCTAATTTAAAACAAGGGAATGCATAATCACCCATTGTTGCATTTCCTGGTACTTCAATCATGCTATAAATTTCTTCTACTGATAAACTACTAATTTTACTACTTAAAAGTTGTGCGATTTCTAATTTAAAATCTTTCATTTGTATGCTCCTTCGACCTTGATTTGTATTATTATATTGTAACTAAATATCTATATCATAGCAAGTTTTCACCTAAAGAATTGTTATCATTTCCTTATTATATAGCATTGCCTTATTTATGCATTTTTAAAATGACTTCTTTATTATTCTAATGTCTATTTTGTCTAGTCTTAATGATCTTAGTTTATTCCTCACTATTTTCCTTAAAAAGCAGCTACTTAAATAATTAGTAGCTGCTTTTATCATGTCTTTATACCCTATCTTAGTTAATAGGAATCTTAATTCTTATTTCATACCCATCTGCTTGTTCTTTCATAGTGTATTTCGCATCTACACCTGCTTGCTGTATCATATTGACAGCCTGAGTAATTGTATTTGTTACAAGTCTCATATCTTTAATATATGATTTTACTTTTTGATTAGATTTATGCTGAATCATATTATCTCTAGTAATATCTACTAGCATTTGTTCAATAAGCTGTTCCGATTTCTTTACATTTAGTTCTTGTTTTATAATTTTTTCAAGAGCTACTAACTGGAATTTTTCATCTGGTAACTTTAATAAAGCTCTTGCATGCCTTTCAGTCAAATTATTTTCAACTAATAGCTTTTGAATAGTTGATGATAACTTAAGTATCCTTAATTTATTTGCAACAGTAGATTGATTTTTTCCTAATGTATTGGCAAGCTCTTGTTGTGTATATCCATAGTCTTGCATAATTGTATAGTATGCTTGACTCTCTTCTAAAAAATTTAAGTTCTCACGTTGTAAATTTTCAATCAGGGCTAATACTGCACTATCTTTAGTACTCACTTCTACAACTACTGCAGGAATTGTTTCAAGTCCAGCTAATTTAGAAGCTTTTAGTCTTCGCTCACCTGCAATGAGTTCATATGAATTACCTACCATTCTTACAGTAATAGGTTGCATAAGTCCATGTTCTAAAATAGAATTTGCTAATTCTTGTAGAGCAGCATCAGAAAAAACCTTTCTTGGTTGATAAGGGTTTGGTCTAACACGATCCACAGCAATATTTTCTATTTTTAAATCTTTTTGCATTAATTCTGCTCCCCTCTAAAATAACGTTTTTTGCTATCTATCAGTATAACATATTTTGTAACTAAAAACTATATTCACTCAAAATCATTCACAATTCAGCAAAAATATCCACATATAATAAGTAAATATTCTTTCCTGTGTAAAACCTGTGATTTATGTGGATATTTTTCTAATTATAATTTCTTTGATTTTATCCACAGCCTTTTCATGATTCTTTATAATAAACTTATCCACATTTAAATCTATTCAAATCAGCTGAACACTTGTACACATAAAAAATGGTACTCTCCTTTATAGAACAGTACCATAGCTCATTGTTGATTTTATTCTACTGAAACTCCTTCAGATGCTAGAGATATGTATTTTTCTAGAATATTATTTACATGTATCTTTGTTTCTTCATTTATTTCTAAACTCCTGTGGTTTACATTATCATTAAATGTTCCACAATCTGAATGATACTTATATGTTGCCCCATGGATTGTGATTTCAACGTTGCTAAAGCAATCTGATGTGCCTTCTGTATTCCATAAACCATTTTCTAAGATGTTGGAGATATCTTTTCCGTCATTTTCTAAGAGTAGCGTGCTTTCTCCTGTGATAATACTCTTTGCTACAAAGGCTTCACTTTTCTGAACCCCTGTGCTAATGAAAAGCAGTGCAATCAACATAACTATGATTGGAATAATTACTATAATTTTCTTTTTCATAATTCAATTCTCCTGTTCAATAAACTTTTCTTTGTTATACCTTGATTTTTGCATGCTAATGAGTAACTAAACACAAAAAGGTGTTGTAAAATCATCTTAATTATACAACACCTTTCTAACTTAATTTATAAATACTAAACCCTATTTACTTTTTTCCATATCCACACCAAGAGGGGCTTTTGTTGGTTCTCCTGCTTTTCTAGGATATTTATTAGCAGTTGGTTTTACCTTTTTAATTTTAGCTATTTTATGATTGAGATCTGTAAATGGAACACTTGCATCTACTACCTCATCTAATTCTCCACCTAAAATTTTAATTGCTCTTCTACCTTGCTCTAGCTCTTCATCTAATTTCTGACCTTTTAAAGCAATTAAATAACCATCTACCTTAACGAATGGTAATGTATATTCGCTAAGTACTGCTAAATTAGCCACAGCTCTAGATGCACAGATATCAAATCCTTCCCTATAAGCCTTATTTTTTCCTAGGTCTTCTGCTCTTGAATGAATACATTCAATGTCTGTAAGCTCTAGTTTTGAAATAACTTCTTCTAAAAAAACTAATCTTTTCTTTAATGCATCTACTAAAGTTACTTTTAAATTTGGAAAGGCAATCTTCATTACAAGACCAGGGAATCCTGCCCCTGTACCAATATCAATTACAGTTTTTTTCTCATTCATGTCTAAGGCATTATTTACTGTCATACAGTCTAAGAAATGCTTTGTAATAACCTCTATATCCTCTGTAATAGCTGTTAAATTCATTTTTTCATTCCACTCTTGCAATAGTGCTTTGTACATCATAAACTGTTCTACTTGTCTTTCTGAAAGCTCAATACCTAGCTCTCTTGCACCATTAACTAATAACTCTTTTTGATCCATTAACATTCCTCTTTTTCACTATTTTGAGCTTTTTCCATACGGCCTTTTTGCTCTAAATATACTACTAACATAGAAATATCTGCTGGAGAAACTCCTGAGATACGAGAAGCTTGACCAATCGAAATAGGTCTTACTTGTTCAAGTTTTTGTTTCGCTTCAAGTCTTAAGCTATAAACATCATCATAGTTTATATCTTCTGGAATTAGACGACGTTCAAGGCGCTTAAATTGCTCTACTTGACGTTGTTGTCTTACGATATATCCTTCATAACGAAGTTCAATCATAACTTGTTCAATAACTTCTTGTGGAAGCTCTGGTCTATCTGTGTCCACTTCTTTAAAATCATCATATTCAAGCTCTGGTCTTTTTAGGATTTCACTTAAAGAAATTCCTGAACGAAGTAATGTACTACCTTTTGCTTCTAAGATAGCTTGTACCTTTTCACTCGTACCTACAAATACTGTTTTTAATCTCTCAAGTTCAGCTTCAATAGCAGCTCTTTTGGCTACAAACCTTTCATATCTTTCTTTTGAAACAAGTCCTGCTTCATAACCTTTTTGTGTTAATCTAAGGTCTGCATTATCTTGTCTTAAAAGAAGTCTATATTCAGCTCTAGAAGTCATCATACGGTAAGGTTCTCTTGTTTCTTTAGTTACTAAATCATCAATTAAAACACCTACATATCCTTCTGAGCGATCAATAATCATCGGCTCTTTACCTTCGATTTTAAGCGCAGCATTAATACCAGCTACTACACCTTGAGCTGCAGCTTCTTCATATCCTGAACTACCATTCATCTGTCCTGCACTAAAGAAACCTTCAATATGCTTAAATTCTAATGAATGTTTTAATTGCATTGGGTTGATGCAATCATATTCAATGGCATATCCTGTTCTCATCACTTGTACATTTTCAAGACCTTTAATCGAACGAAGCATTTCTAATTGTACTTCTTCTGGGAGAGATGAACTCATACCCTGTACATACATTTCTGTAGTATTTTCACCTTCTGGTTCAATAAACACTTGATGTCTTTCTTTATCTGCAAATCTCACAACTTTATCTTCAATAGATGGGCAGTATCTTGGACCTACCCCTTCAATAACACCAGAGTACATTGGTGAACGATGTAAGTTGTCACGGATAATTTGATGTGTTCTTTCATTTGTATAAGTTAAATAACATGGGAACTGCTCACGTTTAATGTCTTCTTCTTTATTTTCAAAAGAAAATGGTACAATACGTTCATCACCATGTTGAGGTTCCATTACAGAAAAGTCTACAGTTCTAGCATCTACCCTAGCAGGTGTACCTGTTTTAAAACGTCGTAATTCAATTCCTAATGCTTTTAAGCTCTCACTAAGTGCATTTGATGTCTTAAGTCCATTAGGCCCTGTATGCTCAATATGCTCGCCTGTAAGGCATCTAGAGCGTACGTATGTCCCACCAGCTAATACTACTGCCTTACATGGATATACTGCACCTGTACTTGTAATAACACCTGTCACTTTGCCATCTTCAACTTGGATTTCCACAATCTCTTGTTGTCTAATACTTAAGTTATCTACATTTTCAAGTACTTCTTTCATTGTATGGCTATATTTCATCTTATCAGCTTGTGCACGTAATGAGTGCACAGCTGGCCCTTTGGCTGTATTTAACATACGAGATTGGATATATGTCTTATCGATATTTCTACCCATCTCACCACCAAGTGCATCAATTTCTCTAACAAGATGCCCTTTTGATGTTCCCCCTACATTAGGGTTACATGGCATCATTGCAATACTATCTAATGACATTGTAAACATAGATGTTTTATGCCCCATGCGTGCTGCTGCAAGTGCTGCTTCACATCCCGCATGTCCACCACCTATAACTGCAACGTCTATTGTTTCTGCAATATACGTCATTTTCTCTCTCCTACTTTCCTAAACAAAATCTACTAAATAATTGATCAATAATTTCTTCCTTTAATGATTCTCCTACAATCATTCCTAAATGTCCATAGGCATCATGTAAATCTATAGCTAAACAATCTTCCGGTAATCCACAAGCAATAGCATCTAAAACCTTTTCTAAGCTCTTAATTGCATTAATAAGTGCTTGTTTTTGTCTTTGGTTAGAAATTGTTGCTTCATTGCTAATTGAAGTATTACCTTTTATTACGAAATTTTTCATCTCTGCACGTAATTCATTTAAACCGCTTTGCTCTTTTGCTGAAATACGGGCAACTGTTCCGTTATTTAAATACTCTTTAAAAATTTCCTCGGTAATATTATTATCTAGGTCTATTTTATTAAGGACATAGATAACCTTTTTATCTTTAATTTGCTCTAAAATCTCTAAATCCTTTTCTAATAATCCTGCATTGCTATCTACTAACATAAGCACAAGATCTGCTTCTTCAATAGAAGTTTTTGATCTTTCTACTCCAATACGTTCTACAACGTCATCAGTCTCACGAATTCCGGCTGTATCTAATAATTGGAATGGAATACCGTCTACATTAAGGTATGCTTCTACAACGTCTCTCGTAGTCCCTGGGATATCTGTAACGATAGCCTTATTTTCTTCTAATAAAGCATTTAAAAGTGATGACTTCCCAACATTAGGTCTACCTACAATAGCAGTTTTAACTCCATCACGAATCATCTTACCTGTATCTGCTGTTCTTAAAAGTGTTTGGAGCTTATTAAGAAGTTCTTCGAGTTCCTGATCAAACTCCTCTGTAATAGGTTCATCTTGATCATATTCTGGATAATCAATAGAAACCTCAATGCGTGCAATGATTTGAATTAATAAATCTTGATATTCTTTAATTCTCTTAGATAAATTACCTTCTAATTGGCCAATAGCTTGTGATAATGATAGCTCAGTCTTAGCTTCAATAACGTCCATAATTGCTTCTACTTGAGCCAGGTCAATACGACCATTTAGGAACGCACGTTTTGTAAATTCTCCACTATCTGCAATTCTTGCTCCAGCACTTACAACTTCCATAAGCACGGCATTAAGTGGCACTGGGCCACCATGACAGTTAATCTCAATAACGTCCTCTCTTGTAAAAGTTCTAGGTCCTTTCATAAGCATGACTAAAACCTCATCTAAAACCTTACCATCTTTATTAACAATATGTCCATAGTTAATTGTATGGGAATCTACATCCGCTAAAGATTTCTTATTGGCTGATTTAAAAATCTTATCTACAATGCTAATGGCCTCATTTCCACTAACTCTAATAATTCCAATGCCTCCTATACCTACAGGTGTAGATATAGCTTCTATAGTATCTTCAAATAACATAATTTTTATCCTTTCTAAGAAAAAAACCCAGTATAGAACTGGGTTTATCTGTATGATCTATTTTGATAGTTAGGTGTAATTACCACTCTTCTAAATGGTTCTTTACCTTCACTATGTGTTTTTACGATTTTACTATCTTGCAGAGCTGAATGAATGATTCTCCTATCATATGGATTCATCGGTTCTAATACAATAGGCTTTTTATTTTGTTGTGCCTTTTTACTTAATTTATAAGCAAGTCTCTTAAGCGTTTCTTCTCTTCTTGCTCTATAATTCTCCGTATCAAGCATGATTTTAACATACTCTTTACGTTCTTTATTAGCCACAATGTTAACAATATATTGAATTGCATCTAGTGTTTCGCCTCGTTTACCGATAATAACACCCATATTTTTACCTTCAAGGCTAATGCTTAATCTATTGTTATTAACTATTTCAGACTTCACAACTGCTTCAATATTCATTTCTTTTAAAAGCTTATATAAAAATTCTTCTGCTAATTGTTGTACATGAGCTATTTCATCCTCTGTTACAACAAGCGCATCTTCTGAATCCTTTTTCTCCTCAAGATTAGCTCTATTTTTGCTTGGTGGTACTAATTTTTCAGCTTTTTTAGTTACACTAATAGCTTTAACCTCTTCTTTAACTTCAGGGATGACTTCAATCTGTGGTTCAACTTCTACTGGAGCTTTAAGTGTCACTCTGACTTTAGCATTTTTAGCCCCAAATCCGATAAATCCTTTTGAGCCTTTTGAGATAATCTCAATATCTACTTCCTCAGTACTAGCACCTAGCTCAATTAATGCCTCTGTTACAGCATCATTTACAGTTTTACCTACCTTTTCAACACTTCTCATGTTTATACCCCCAACCTTTATGAATTTATTGGTTTGCTTTTACCACTTCGCCCTACTGCTACTTTTGGTTGTCCTTATCACTATGTTCAGTCTTTTGAACTGGTACTTTTTTTCTTACCTTCTTAGTTGTAATTTTACCATTCTTAATAGCTTCTTCACGGTCTTTCTTTAATTGTGCTTCCATTTTTTCATCTTGTCTAGCAAGCATCTTATTAACAATCCACTGTTGCCCCATCATAATCACATTACCTGCAATCCAGTAAAGTGCTAAACCAATAGGCATAGTATAAGACATAAACGCTGTCATAACTGGCATTACAATATTCATTGTTTTCATCATAGATTCAGCTGGATTAGCTTGTCCTGCTGCACTAGTTTGCATTGAACCATTTGCTGCCATAGTAATCTTAGAGAAAATATATGTTGATGCACCAGCAATGATTGGTACAAGGATTGCAAACCACATACCTGATGCCATAAGTAACTTAGGTGTATCTACTACATTCATACTTAAGAATGTTTCATAACTGTGTTTTAATTGTAACGCTTGATCTAAACCTGGTACTGAACCAACATTTTGTAATAATTCATTCCATTGTCCTGTGGTTAAGTGACTTAAAAATTGAGATACCCCATCTACTTGTGATAAATCATAGTGGTGACGAGAATTAACATATACTGCATCTGCAAATGGTTGTAATAAACTTTGATAGTTTGCAATATTAGTTGTTACAACTTCTGCAAGTCTATGATATACATCACCTAACTTATTAATATATTGCGCTGGTGTACGAAGTACATTAAATAACGCAATAATTAAAGGAAATTGAATTAATAATGGTAAGCATCCCGCAAAAGGATTAATTTTATACTTCTTGTATAAAGCTTGCATCTCTTGACTCATTTGCATTTGAGACTGTTGATCTTTCTTATCTTTATACTTATTTTGAATCTTTTGTAATTCTGGTTGAATTTTGCTCATACCTCTACTTGTTCTTTGTGAAGACAATTGTAAAGGTGTCATTAAAGCACGTGCTACTAATGTAAATAAAATAATTGAAATCCCTAGTGCCTGTGCTGGAGATATAAGTGTTACCCCTTCAAAAATTACATTAAGTATTGCCCCAAAAAATTGATTAATAAAACTCATTCGTTTCCTCCTAGTTTTTTCTTAACAACATTCATGTTGTCCTTAACATTAAGGTTGCTTTTTACTCTGCTTCACTTTTTTCTCTGGCACCGGATCATACATCACTGAATGAAATGGATGACATTTTAAAATTCGCTTGATTCCTAGAAATGTTCCCATTAAGAAGCCATGAATCTGTATCGCTTCGTAAGTATATTGTGAACATGTTGGATGAAATCTGCAATTTCCTCCAAGCATAGGGGATATTCCTTTTTGATAAAATCTAATAAGTAAAAGTGCTACTTTTTTAGGTAAGTTTTTCATATCCACCAATCCCTTCGTAGCAATTATATCCTATTATTATAAAACTATTATAAATCTTCTTTTTTATCATATACCCGATGTTGTTTTAACAAATGAATAAGTGCGGAAGAAATGTCCTTATATGACGCGCCATTAGCATTAGATCTTGCAACTACTACAAAGTCCCAGCCTTGTTTTTCGATATATTCTTCGTTCAATCTATAACTTTCTCTAATGAGCCTAGTTGTACGGCTGCGTACAACACTATTTCCGACTTTTTTACTAACCGATATCCCTAATCTATTATTAGGTTTATTATTTCTAAACTTATATATTACTAAATACTTGTTAGCAAAAGATTTTCCTCTTCTATAAACTACTCTAAACTCATAGTTTTTCTTTAGTGATTCTGCATATTTCATAAAAAATGCTCCTAAATTTTTATAGCAAAACAAGGCCACAAAAGCGGCCTTGTTTTATGCTGTTAATTTTTTTCTACCTTTTGCTCTTCTTCTAGCTATTACCGCTCTACCGTTTTTAGTTCTCATTCTTTTACGAAAACCATGTTCTTTACTTCTTTGACGTTTCTTTGGTTGGAAAGTCATTTTCATTGCGCGTACCTCCTTTATGGGATAAGTTACCACACAATATGCACATTAAATTTGATAAATAGCCAAACGGATGACTACCTATCACACACAAATAAAAAATATTTACATTCATTTATAGAAATGTAAACAAGCACTGTAACCAGTATAAAAGATTTATTTTACAACGTCAAGATATACCTCGAATATTATCTAAAATAAATATTTGGTAATTTGCTATAATCAAAAGGATATTTAATACCTGCCCAATATTCTTTTTTTTATACCATTTTTATATAAAAAAATAAGTTCTTTCCTTATTATAATATATTATTTCTAATTTATCCCCTCTCTTACGCTATCTCATACTTCTCTTTTTCTTCTCTCTCTTCTATCTATCCCTTTTAACCTCTAACTATCTATTATCATCTTTTTATCAATTTTTACTTACCTCTATTTTCCTTTACCCCTTTTCTTTATTAATTATTATTCTCCTAGTTTCTATTGTTTCATTTTTATCTAACTACTCCTTCTAAAATATCCACAATTCTTTCATCTATATTCCTGTGGATATTTTTATTATACTGGTTGATTTTCCACAGGTAATTTGATATTATTAGATTACTTGTAGATAAGTTGTTGATTAAGTAGTGTTATTCACATTTTGTTGATAAAGTTGTGTATAACATATACTTTTTTTATTTTTTTTGTATTTTTACTACTTATTTTTTACTTTCCTATCTGAATAACTTTATCCACAACCTGTTTCTATCTTGTTTATTCTTTTAGGAATTTAAATTTTTTAAGATATATGTTGATTATTTTATGCACATGTTGACAACACTTGAATAAGCTGTGCATAAACTTTGTAATTAGGAGGATTAAGAATGTCATCAGTGTATGAAAAACAATGGGAAGCCATTCTTAGTATTATTGAACTAGAAACTTCTAGTGTCAGCTTTAATACTTGGTTTAAAGATACGCAAATACTTGATATTCAGGGCAATGTCTTAATATTAAGTGTCAAAAATGAATTTACTAAAGAGATTCTCAATACGCGTTATCTTGAACTCATTCGTAATAGTGCTCTTCAAGTTTTAAATAAAGAGTATACGATTAAGTTTGTGCTTCCTAATGAACAAACAAAATTAGAGCAACAAAATAATAGGAAAACTGAACAATTACAAGATCCATTAAATAACCCTAGTAATCTTAATCCTAGATATGTATTCGATAGCTTTGTTGTAGGGAATAGTAATCGAATGGCTCATGCTGCTGCTTTAGCAGTTGCAGAAGCTCCTGCTCGTGCTTACAATCCTCTCTTTTTATATGGAGGCGTAGGTCTTGGTAAGACTCACCTTATGCATTCTATTGCACACTTTATTCTAGATCAAAACCCTAATGCTAAGGTTATTTACGCTTCTTCTGAGAAGTTTACTAATGAACTTATTAACTCAATTCGTGATGATAAAAATGAAAGTTTTCGTAATAAGTATAGAAACATCGATGTACTTCTAATCGATGATATTCAATTCATTGCAGGTAAAGAACGCACCCAAGAAGAATTTTTCCATACTTTTAATGCATTACATGAAGCTAATAAGCAAATCATTATATCCAGTGATCGTCCGCCTAAGGAAATTCAAACACTTGAAGATCGTTTACGCTCACGTTTTGAATGGGGACTTATCGCAGATATTCAAAGTCCAGACTTAGAAACAAGAATCGCTATTTTACGTAAAAAAGCTGAAATTGAAAACTTGTCTGTACCTGAAGATGTACTTTTATTTATTGCAAAAACAGTTATCTCTAACATTAGAGAACTTGAAGGTGCTTTAAATAGAATTCTCGCTTTCTCTTCATTAACTAATAAACCAATTACAGTTGAACTAGCTAATGAAGCACTTAAAGACCTTATCTCTAAAGACAAGCCTAAAGTAATTACAGCTGAATACATTCAAGAGACTGTAGCAAACTACTTCCATCTTAAACCTGAAGAACTTCAATCTTCTAAAAGAACACGTAATATTGCTTACCCACGTCAAATTGCTATGTATCTCTGTCGTAAACTTACAGATCTTTCTTTACCTAAGATTGGCGAAAAATTTGGTGGCCGTGATCATACTACTATTATTCATGGTTTTGAAAAAATTTCTCGTGAGCTTCAAACAGATATTGAACTCACACAAATGCTAAATGAACTTGAAGCTAAAATTACATCTAAATAACCTGTGTATATTCATGTGAACTTAACGTGAATTAATTGTGGATTATTTTTGTCACTTTAACTTCAATGTTAATAATGTGGATAAAGTTAAAGTTTTACATCAACTTGTCCACACCTCTATATACATGTTTTTCTTCAATGACTTCAAGGGCTACTTAGGGTTATCCACATTACTAACAAGTCCTATTACTATCATTGCTAAAAAACATATTATTATTGTATTTGTTTTACCCGAAAGGAGATTATCCACATGCATATCTATTGCAGACAAGATTTATTGCTTAATAGTATTAATACTGTTCTTAAAGCATGTTCAACTAAAACAACAATGCCTATATTAGAGTGTATACTATTACAAGCATCTAATAATAAATTAACACTTGTAGGAAATAACTTAGAGCTAGGTATTCAAAGTACTATCGATGCTGAAGTTATGACTGAAGGCTTTATTGCCTTAGAAGCGAAAATTTTCTCTGAAATCATCAGAAAAATGCCTGGAGAAGTTGTTGAAATTTCATCAGACGATCACTTTATGACAAGTATCATTAGTGAAAAATCAAAATTTCAAATCGCTGGTCAATCAGGTAAAGACTTCCCTGCACTTCCATCTGTGGAAAAAACTAATTCTTGTACAGTAAGTCAGCTTGTTTTAAAAGATATGATTCGTCAAACTATCTTCTCTGTTGCACAAGATGAAACAAGACCTATTCTTACAGGAGAGATGTTACAAATCAAAAATAACAGTTTAAATCTAGTATCTGTGGATGGATATCGTATCTCTTATAGAAAAACTTCACTCTCAATTGAGAATGAAGAAGTTGAAGTTGTCATCCCAGGAAAGACACTTGGCGAGATTAATAAAATATTATCTAGTGAAGAGGATGACCGAGTTACAATTTATTTTGAAGATAAACATGTTCTTTTTGATTTAGGTGAAAGTAAAGTCGTTTCACGTTTACTTGAAGGTGAGTTCTTGAAATATGAACAAGTATTTTCTTCGGATTATGAAACACAAATTGTTGTAGACCGTAAGAATTTACTTATGAGTATTGAGCGTGCTGCACTTATTTCCAGAGAAGGCAAGAAGAACCCTATTAAATTAGAGATGGATGGTGATAAAGTTATCATTACATCTAATGCTGAGCTTGGAACGGCTAGAGAAGAGATTGATGTAGAACTTGAAGGTAAATGTATTACAATTGCTTTCAATCCTAAATACTTAATTGATTCACTTAAAGCAATAGATGATGATAAAGTATGCATTAACTTTATCTCTGCTTTAACGCCTTGTATTATCAAACCAGAAGAAGGCGATCACTATAAATATTTAATATTACCAATCCGTGTAAATGCATAATTAAAGTTAAGTCGCTCTAAGTTCAATTATGAATTATAGAGCGATTTATTCATTAGTATTTTGTATACAATGTACGTAAAAGAAAAGGAGATACAAAAATGAAACAGATTAAAATTGATACAGAATTTATTAAATTAGACCAACTTATGAAATATGCTTCAATGGTACAAACAGGTGGTGAAGCAAAAATGCTTATTGCACAAGAACTTGTTTTAGTAAATGGGGAGATATGTACACAAAGAGGCAAAAAAATTAGACCAGGTGACGAAGTACAGTTTGATGGAGAAACCTATAAAGTTAATTAATTAAGAGGGAGAACCTTATGTATATAAAGGAGCTATCTTTAAGTGACTTTAGAAACTATGATGAGCTAGATATTAAATTAGACAATGGTATAAATATTTTTAAAGGGGATAATGCCCAAGGCAAGACGAATGTACTTGAAGCAATATATCTTTGTGCAACAGCAAGATCACATCGTACCCATAGAGAAAAGGAAATTATCAAATGGCATAAAGAAGCTGCTCATGTAAAAATTAATGTGCAAAAACATTATGTAGAAGATGTAATTGACTTTCATCTTACTCAAAAATCTAAATCAGCACTCATTAATAAAATGCCAATTAGTAGATTGGGAGAGTTATTTGGTTGCCTTAATATTGTTATGTTTTCACCAGAAGATTTACAACTTATAAAAAATAGTCCTAAAGAACGTAGACGTTTTATAGATATTGAACTATGTCAGATTGATAAGATGTATTACTATGCTCTTAGACAATACCATAAAGTTTTAAAGCAAAGAAATCTTGCCCTTAAGGAATGCTTTAAAACAAAGGAATGTTCGATGATTGATGTTTGGGATATGCAACTTGAAGAATATGCAAAGACAATCATACAGAAGAGAGAAGCTTTTATTGATGAACTCAATGAAATTGCATGTAAAATTCATCAAGATATTTCTGGAAATAGGGAGATCTTACGCGTTGTATATGAACCAAGTGTTAAAGCAGAAGAGTTTAGTGATAAAATGCTAAGAAATAGAGAAAAAGATTTATTATATCAAAATACATCAGTAGGTCCTCATCGTGATGATATGACATTTATGATTAATGAGATGGATGTCAAAACTTATGGTTCACAAGGTCAACAACGTTCAGTAGTCTTATCTATGAAGCTGGCAGAATTAAACATTATGAAAAAATATATAGGGGAAGAGCCTATACTTTTATTAGATGATGTACTTTCAGAATTAGATGATAAGCGTCAACGGGACTTATTTAAATACACACAAAATATTCAAACACTAATTACTTGCACAGGAATTGAACAAAGTGTATGGAATACACAAAAAATTGGAAAACTATATAATGTAAAGTCTGGAACAATTACACCAGACGACAGGAAATAGTTAAAAAATTAAGTGAATTTGCCTTGATTAGTATTTTGATGTATAATAATCATTGGATTATTATGTTTATGAGTAATTATTAAAGGAGTGAGATCTTATTATGGCAGCAACGTACAATGAAAATCAAATACAAATATTAGAAGGGCTGCAGGCAGTACGTAAAAGGCCTGGTATGTATATCGGTAGTACTTCCGCAAAAGGTCTTCACCATCTAGTATATGAAATCGTAGATAATGCCGTAGATGAAGCATTAGCAGGTTACTGTGATACTATCAAAGTAACTATACATCCAGATAATACAATATCAGTTTTAGATAATGGCCGTGGTATCCCAGTAGGAATTCACCCTCAAAAAGGAATTTCTACTGTAGAAGTTGTATTTACTATACTTCATGCAGGTGGTAAGTTCGGTGGCGGCGGATATAAAGTATCTGGTGGTTTACATGGTGTAGGGGCATCAGTTGTAAATGCGCTCTCAGAATGGCTTACTGTAGAAGTTTATACTGACGGTAAGATTCATCAAGAAAAGTTTGCAAGAGGAGAAGTTGTTCAGCCTTTAACTATCATTGGAGATACAGACAAGGTTGGAACATACGTTCACTTCAAACCAGACGCGGAAATATTTGAAGAAACTGTATTTGACTATAAAATATTAGAACAAAGATTAAAAGAAACAGCCTTCTTAACAAAAGCACTTAGAATTCAATTAGTTGATGAACGTGAAGAAACGAAGCAAGATAAAATATTCCACTATGAAGGTGGAATTAAAGAGTTTGTAGAACAGCTTAATAAACACAAGACGCCTTTATACAATGAGATTTTCTATTGCGAAGGTGAAAAAGATGGTATAGCAGTTGAAGTATCTTTCCAACATAATGATACTTATGTTGAAAATGTATTTAGCTTTGTAAATAACATCAATACAATTGAGGGTGGTACTCACCTTTCAGGTTTTAGAACAGCAATTACCAAAAATCTTAATGACTATGCTAGAAAAATGGGTCTTCTTAAAGATGCAGATAAGAATTTAACGGGTGAAGATATCAGAGAAGGCATGACAGCTGTTATCAGTATTAAGATTAGTGAACCTCAGTTTGAGGGACAAACTAAAACTAAATTAGGCTCAAGTGAAGCAGCAGGTGCTGTACAGTCAGTATTTGGTGATCAACTTACTTATTTCTTAGAACAAAATCCTAATGTAGGTAAGATGATTATCCAAAAAGGTATTATGGCAGCTAGAGCTAGAGACGCTGCACGTAAAGCAAGAGAACTTACACGTAGAAAAAGTGCTTTAGAAGGCAATGCTCTACCAGGTAAACTTGCAGACTGCTCTGAGAAAGATGCATCTAAATGTGAGATTTACATTGTCGAAGGGGATTCTGCGGGTGGCTCTGCAAAGAGTGCGCGTTCACCAAAAACACAAGCAATCTTACCACTTAGAGGTAAAATTCTTAATGTAGAAAAAGTTAGAATTGATAAGATGCTTGAAAATCAAGAAATTCGTAATATGATTACTGCATTTGGTGCAGGTATTAGTGAAGACTTTGATATTAGTAAATTGAGATATGGGAAAATCATTCTCATGACTGATGCCGATGTTGATGGTGCCCACATTAGAACACTGTTATTAACATTCCTATATAGATATTTTAGAGAACTTATTGATCAGGGGCATGTATATATTGCACAGCCACCACTTTATCTAGTAGAAAAGAATAAGAAGAAATATTATGTATACAACGATAAAGAACTTGATAAGTTACTAGAAGAGATTGGTAGAACAGGTATTTCTCGTATGCAACGTTACAAAGGTCTAGGTGAAATGAATGCAGAGCAACTTTGGGATACAACAATGGACCCTGCAGCAAGAGTACTCGTTCAAGTTACAGTAGAAGATGCTGCAGTAGCAGATGAAATCTTTACAAAACTAATGGGTGATGATGTAGAACCTAGAAGACAATTCATTAATGAACATGCACACAAAGTAACATATCTAGATATATAAAAGGGCAAGGAGGATAATAGATGGATTCAAATGATGTAACTTATGACAAAATTATTCATAGAGATATCAACGATGAGATGCAGACATGCTATATTGATTACGCTATGAGTGTAATTGTATCTCGTGCCCTTCCAGATGTACGAGATGGCTTAAAGCCTGTGCATCGTCGTATTTTATATGCTATGAGTGAGCTAGGATTAGGCTCAGACAAACAATATAGAAAATCAGCACGTATCGTCGGAGATACCATGGGTAAATATCACCCACATGGTGACTCTTCTATTTATGGTGCTATGGTACGTATGGCACAAGATTTCTCTACAAGATATCCATTAGTAGATGGACAAGGTAACTTTGGTTCTATTGATGGAGATGGTGCAGCTGCCATGCGTTATACAGAAGCACGTATGAGCAAAATGACAGCATTAATGCTTGCAGATATTGAAAAAGAAACAGTTGATTTCAGACCAAACTTTGATGAATCATTAAAAGAACCATGTGTTCTTCCTTGTAGATTTCCAAACCTACTTGTAAATGGTTCATCAGGTATTGCAGTAGGTATGGCAACCAATATTCCACCACACAATATGACAGAAGTTATCAATGGTGTTATTAAGATGATTGATAACTACAGAGGTGAGAATGAAGAAAATGAAGCGCGTGAAACAGAACTTGAAGAGCTTATGAGTATCATTCAAGGACCAGATTTCCCAACAGGTGCAACTATTTATGGACGCTATGGTATCGAACAAGCTTATCGTACAGGTAGAGGTAAGATAAAGGTTAAAGCTAAAGCAGAAATTGAAGCGATGCAAGCTGGTAAGTCTAGAATCGTAGTGACAGAAATTCCTTACATGGTTAATAAGTCTATGCTTATCGAGAAAATGGCAGATCTTGTAAAAGAGAGAAAAATAGATGGTATTACAGATATTCGTGATGAGTCTGATAGAAATGGGATATCTATCGTTATTGAACTAAGAAGGGATGTAAATCCAACAGTTATACTGAACCAATTATATAAATATACACAGTTACAAGATACATTTAGTGTGAATATGCTTGCACTTGTGGATGATAAGCCTAAAACTCTTAATCTTAAAGAAGTACTTGAACAATATTTAAAACATCAAGAAGATGTTGTAACAAGAAGATCGCAATTTGAACTAAAAAAAGCCGAAGCAAGAGCACATATCTTAGAAGGCTTACGTAAAGCATTAGATAAGATTGACTTAATTGTGTCTCTTATTCGTAGTTCAAAGACAGTTCAAGAAGCTAAAGAAAGACTTATTGAAGCAATTGATTTAACAGAAATTCAAGCTCAAGCAATTGTTGAAATGAGACTTCGTGCTCTAACAGGACTTGAAAGAGAAAAAATTGAAGAAGAGTACCAAGAATTATTAGGAAAAATTGAGTACTTAAAATCAATATTAGGCAGCAAGTTTAAATTACTTGGTGTTATTAAAGATGAGATATCAGAAGTTAAGCGAAAATATGGTGATGGACGTAGAACAGATATTACCATTGACGAAGATGAATATGATATTGAAGATTTAATTGATGAAGAAAATATCGTTGTAACAATTACACAACTTGGTTATATTAAGCGTATTCCATTAGATACTTATAAAAACCAAAATAGAGGTGGTAGAGGTATCATTGGTCTTCATACAATTGAAGATGATTTTATTAAACAGCTTTTCGTTACAACTAACTTTAATTACATTATGTTCTTCACCAATAAAGGAAAAGCATATCGTATCAAAGGCTATAAGATTCCTGAAGCAGGAAGAACAGCTAGAGGAACAGCCATTGTTAACTTACTAGAACTTGATAAAGATGAAATCATCACAGCTGTATTCCCAGTTAAAGAATTTGAAGAGGATATGTTCTTAACCATGGTAACTAAGAAAGGCCAAATTAAGAAAACACCACTAAAAGACTTTAGAAATATCAGAAAAGGTGGACTTATTGCATTATCTTTAGCTGAAGAAGACGAGTTAGTTGATGTACAAAAAACATCATCAAGAGACTCGATTTTAGTGGCAACTAGATTTGGACAAGGAATCATGTTTGAAGGTACGGATGTTAGACCAATGGGTAGAACAGCCAGAGGTGTACGTGCAATTAACCTTAACGAAGGTGATGAAGTTATTGGGGCAACTGTTCCTAAAGAGGGTGAACAAATCCTTACAGCTACAGAAAATGGTTTAGGTAAGAGAACACAAATTGATGCCTTTAGAGCACAAAAACGTGGTGGTAAAGGGATTAAAGTAAATAAGATTACTGAACGTACAGGTAATGTTATAGGTATTACAGCCGTAAAAGATGAAGATGAGTTATTAATGATTACATCAGAAGGTGTTATCATTCGTATTAAGGTAGCCCAAATTTCTTCTATTGGACGTAATGCACAAGGGGTAAAATTAATTAATGTATCTGATGATGTAAAGGTTGTTTGTATAGAAAAAGTGGATGAAGAATTCATTGATGACAGTATTGAAGAATCAGTTGTAGAAATAGATGAAGAAGATATCTCTGAAGCTGATTTAGAAAACGATACAGAGGAATAAAATGAAAAAGGCTAGTATTATTTTATTAATATTAGTGTTGGTAGGTGGAGCAGTTGGATATTATGTTTTAAATAATTATCCAATGGCTCTGCCTAATTTTATAGAACAAACATCATCAGCCTATAAGTATGTTATAAAAAGATCTGGAAAAATTGTAGCAGTAGCCAATAAGCAGGAAGAGGCCATAGAAAAAGCTAAAAATATATCTCGAAGTATAGCTATTAATACATATAATAATGAGTGGGTGTATACAAACCTACAACCATTTCTTATCATAACTGAGGATGCCACACATGATTTTGAAACTTTTCAAGAGGCATATAAATATGCAAAGCGAAATGGGCATACAAAAATTTATTATAAGAAAGGTGATAAGCCACTATGGAAGGAAAACGGCAGTAGGGAGGCTAGTAAGCTTTTAAGTGTTCCTTTAATTTTACAACTTCCTGAATTATTTAGAGGGTGTGAAGTAACATCATTAGCAATGCTATTGAAGTACTATGATATACAGGTATCTAAAATGACATTAGCAGAAAAGGTCAAGAAAGATACAACACCATATAGTAAAGATGAGACAGGCAGAAAATACTATGGAAATCCATATGATGGTTTCGTAGGAGATATGTATGATAAAAATAAGAACGGCTATGGTGTATACCATGGGCCTATAGCTGAACTAGGTAAAGAGTACGTCAATGAAGATGTTATTGATATAACTGGGGTGGATTTTGAAGACTTATTATATTTCTTAGAGCAAGGAAAGCCAATATGGGTAATTACTAATGCTACGTATAAGCCTTTAGGAGATGATAATTTTGAAATTTGGCATACACCTACAGGCATAGTAAAGACTACAAAGAAGCTTCATTCTGTCGTAATGACTGGATTTGATGATAAATATGTGTATATAAATGACCCATTAGTTAACCAAACTAACAGAAAAGTGGATAAAGTAAATTTTAAAAAAGCATGGGAGCAAATGGGACACCAAGCAATTATTATTGGAAGAGATAATTAAGAAGTATAAGTAGAAAATAGATTAAGTAAATGTAGTTAGAAAACAGCAAGAAATAAGACTACATTTACTTTTATTTATAAGTTTTAGTAGGCATATAAAAAGAAAAGAAGAGGCATAAACCCTTGAAAATACAAGGTTTTATTAAAAATATAAAAATATATTAGAAAAAAGCTTGACGTAAGCAACAACCTTTGATAATATATATATTGTCCTGAGTGACAGGGCGAAACAAATAAACAATGTTAGTTCGGAGAAGTACTCAAGTTGGCCGAAGAGGTGCCCCTGCTAAGGGTATAGGTCGGGTAACCGGCGCGAGGGTTCGAATCCCTCCTTCTCCGCTTTATTTCTGTCTAAAACAGAGATAAAAAAGATACTTGACATAAAGCAAAAAATGCGATATACTGTTCAAGTGTTGAAAATGAACTTTGAAAACAAAATAGTAATCATATAAACCAGTCGATTCATTAAACTACTTTAAGTAGTAAATGAGTACAACTTCAAATAGAAGTTATACGTACTAAGTAATTAAGCCAGCAACATAAGTTGCAGAGCAAACT
>JAZKZQ010000092.1:0-34699 GCA_045612745.1 Cellulosilyticum sp.
CTTTTTAATATTTTTTTAAATTTTTTTAGCTATTTTATTTAAACATTTACCATACATATTGTTTTTATTCATTTTAATTAGTACAATAAAGTAACTATGGGATACTATAAAGGTAAAGGTGATGATGAAATGGATAAAAAATTAAAAGTAGGTATCGTTGGTGGTACTGGTATGGTAGGACAACGCTTTATAACATTACTTGAAAACCATCCTTTTTTTGAGGTTAAAGTAATTGCTGCAAGTAGCCGCTCTGCTGGCCAAACTTATGAAAAAGCAGTTGAAGGTAGATGGAAAATGTCTACTCCAATTCCTGAAGAAGTTAAATGTATGGTAGTTTTAGATGCTGCAAAAGTTGAAGAAGTTGCTTCACAAGTTGACTTCGTATTCTGTGCAGTTGATATGAAAAAAGATGAAATTAAAGCACTTGAAGAAGCTTATGCAAAAGCTGAAACACCTGTTGTATCTAATAACTCAGCTAACAGATGGACAAAAGATGTACCAATGGTTATTCCAGAAATCAATGATTCTCACTTAGAGGTTATTGAAGCTCAAAGAAAACGTCTTGGCACAACTAGAGGTTTCATCGCAGTAAAACCAAACTGTTCTATCCAAAGCTATGTACCAATGCTTTCTGCATTATCAGAATATGAACCTACAACAGTTGTAGCTTCTACTTACCAAGCTATCTCTGGTGCAGGTAAAACATTCAAAGAATGGCCAGAAATGATAGATAATGTTATTCCTTATATCGGCGGGGAAGAAGAAAAAAGTGAACAAGAACCACTTCGTATTTGGGGTAAAGTTGAAAATGGTGAAATCATTAAAGCTGATGGCCCAATCATTACAACACAATGTATTCGTGTACCAGTATTAGACGGTCACCTTGCTACAGTATTCGTTTCTTTCAAAAAGAAACCAACTAAAGAACAAATCCTTGAAGCTTGGAAAAACTACAGTGGTAAACCACAAGCATTAAATCTTCCAAGTGCACCAAAACAATTCATTCACTACTTCGAAGAAGATAATAGACCACAAACTCATGTAGATCGTGATACTGAAGGTGGTATGGCTGTATGTGCTGGTCGTCTTAGAGAAGATACAGTTTATGATTATAAATTCGTAGGCCTTTCTCACAACACATTAAGAGGTGCTGCTGGTGGCGCTGTACTTATTGCAGAATTACTTACAGCTGAAGGCTACATCACAGCTAAATAATTAAACATAAAATTAAAGGTGCTCTATACGATAAGTATAGAGCACCTTATTATTATATTTGTAATCTTAATATGGCTTATCAATCATTGCATTAATATTTCCTATATTTACTACCATATGTTCCTTTATTAATTCCAAATTTTTCTCTGCCGCTTCAACCAACTGCTTATTTTCTTCATCTTCTCTTAATTGATTTATTGATAATTCTTGCTGTGTTATAATTTTCTTTTTAATATCATATCCTTTTGGAATGAAATAACAAAATTCTTCTATTGATGTAGCTCCACCAAAGCTCTGTTCTTTCGCTATGGTATAATGAAACGAATTTTTAACTAGGTAAGTTACCTTATCGTTATAATTACCTATTTCGTTTCCATGATAATATTTTTTCCCCTGACTCACAAATGCTAACTTTTTTCCATCAACAACATGTTGCCTTATTTCTACTAAAGACAATGGTACATCATTCTCATCCACCATATAGCCATTTGTTGTAAGATCTACCATTACCCATTTATTTAGTGTTTTATCATATATCTCATTAACGACATGACTATCACTGTCAACTGCTGAATACGGACCAATCAAAACTACACGACTATATATATTTAGTGCCAAGCACATCTCATTAAGTATCTGTGCTTTTGCCCTACAATTAATACCACATTCTGGTTTATCTAAACTAAACTCCAATAATGCAAGTGAATTCAGTTCAATACTATTATTATCATAATTACTATTATGAATAAGTCTAGGTGCATACTCATTAACAAGTCTCATTACTCGCTCTAGCTCTGTTCCTTCACCACTGATATCCCTGATAGGATACTGTTCTATTAATTTTTGATAGTTTTCATTCTCAAAATCATATATTATCTTTGTATATTCACCCTCTATAAATGTAGGATATTCCTTAATCAATGCCGCTACTGTATCATAACTAAATATAATTTCTTCACATGCATAACCTTCTTCTGTTTCTGTTGTTCCTTCTATATCATATTCTGCGATATTCTCTTCTTTCGAATTATTAGCCTCTGAATTACAAGCAGTCAATAACATAGTCAAAACTCCTATTATAAATAAACCTTTAATTTTTCTGTATTTCTCTTTCTTCATATTTACACCTACTTTTAGCTTTTTTAGTATGATCTCCATGGGTAGCAAGCACTTCTATGTATTCATCAGCTGTACATTCATTTTTCCCACTAAACTCTTTGCGTTCTAAATTAACAAATCCATAATTAACAACATGCTCATAAACCATATTCTCTCTAGTTGGTACATCCGGCTTAAAATATTCTTGATACACCCCTTGTATTTTATTACGCAAGGTTTCATCAAATGGGACAAAGTCTCCTTGTATCATGACCTGTGCCTGTTCCAATCTCAAGTACTGCTTTTGTTTCATTAAGATATACTATTTTCCCGTTTCTGGACACTTAAAGTCATGTACAGCACCTACAAGCGGTATGTTATTTTCTTTTAGCATTTTCATTCTGGCTGATAAAAGAAACTGGTATATTTCCCGTGATAAATATTACATGGCATAGATACATGTTTTTCATATTCTGTTATTCTTCCTTCAAACAAAGCTACCGCATCATCCAGACATTTACCTATTGCCTCTTTTCCTAAAGGACAAACATGGTGACTAGGATAAATCACATCAAAACAATCAGTCATTGAATTCAACTTCCGTAAGGAATCAATATACATAGAAAAATTTCGTTTCTCACCAAACATATAGATAGGGCCATTTTCCTGCACCCCATCCCCTGTAACAATCATTCGTTGCTTTTCATCCAACAACGCAATACTACCATAAGTATGCCCTGGAATATGAATTACTTTAAAAACATAATCCCCCACACAGATATGATCTCCCTCAGCAATCTCGTGCATAACAACGTCCTGTTTAATCAAATACATATCTTTTGCATGAAGAGAACATTCTCCAATGGCTTTTACTCCACCGGTATGATCTCCATCTGCATGTGTCAACACCAAGCGTATGGGCAAATCAGTAATAGCCTTAACCTTTGACACCACATCCGTATCCGGAAATCCTGCATCTACTAATAACGCATTTTCCTTACCAATAAACAAAAAACATCTGACTCTGCCATCGTCAAGTATGTACATATTCTCACGTGCTTTTATTACATTGATATCCATCAGAGATTCTCCTTACTTGTTTTTAGAATTATCTTTAAATTCATACTATCATAACCTTTGTTTTCTAGTCAATCACATCTAAAATTCTAATTAAACCTTTACTTGAATATACTAAATTAGAATTAATTTAAGCTAAATATTGAGGTACTTCATGAATATAGATCTTAAAAATCTAGTTTTCTCTGGAGGCGGCGTTCTTGGTATCGCTTACTTAGGTTTACTAGACTCTTTATATCAGCGTAATCTTATAACTAACATTAGCAGTGTAGCTGGCACTTCTGCTGGTGCTATTACAGCTTGTTTAACTAGCTTTAACCTACCCTTTCCTGAATTAAAGGCCATGGTAAATTCTTTAGATTATACTAATATTCCTGCCAAAGATGCTTCTGCACTTCCGCGCTTCTTATCTCCTTCCTCAAAAGCTGAATTCGATCGTTTATTTGACAATTTTGACTGCGTCTATCGCCTGATTAAACAATTTGGCTGGTACTCCTCAAACTACTTTTATAATTGGATAAAATCTCAGATTGCCACCCAATTTGATGCCACCCTGAAAGCACCACCTTATACTTTTGCTGATTTTAAAGACTTTGAGCTCCATAAAGAAAAACGTCCTTTTAAAGATTTATATATGGTGGGAACAGATGTAACAAATGGTACTTCTTCTGTCTTTTCTTATGACAGTACCCCCTATATGGAAGTTGCAGAAGCCGTTCGCATCTCTATGTCCATTCCACTCTTCTTTGAAGCTGTCAAAACTAATAGTGAAGCTGCCTCTCCTAAAACTTCTCCTAGAATTTATTCTGATGGTGGCTTACTCTACACCTATCCTATTAATCTTTTTGATGAAGATGATTTACCTTACCATACGCTAGGTAGTTTAATACAAAGTGAGCGTCCACCTTCTCCCATTAATAATATTGTAGACTTTATTGCCAGTATTATCTCCTGTACAACTTCTATCCAATATAACATTTATAAATCTAATCCTGTAGATTTAGCACGTACCATTGAAATTAATACAGGTACTGTATCTACCATGGACTTCAATATCAAAACAGAAGATTCTACCTACACTTACCTCTACAATCAAGGGTATACTGCTGCTGAAACCTTCTTTGAAAATTACTTACAAAAATAAGGAATATACCTATACTTAAAAAAACACCCTACTCCCATATCTTTTTATGCTTCATATCACATGTTTTTCCTGTATTCCTTTTACCTACTTTTTCATAGTATCTTACCTAACTATCTCAATACTTTTATATATGTAACAAAAGGCGTAGTCTTACCCTACGCCTTTCGTCTATTTCTCTATGATTAGTTCTCTACTAACATAGCATTTCCTATTAACTCATTTACCTTGATTATTTATCATACTTCACTACTTTATTATTTTGAAAGCTCTGCTACGATTGCAGCTACTTCTGCTTCTACATCTTCAAGGTTAACAAGTTTTTTGATACTCTTATCACGTGTTACAATTTCAACTTTACCTTCTTTAAGGTTTTTCTCACCAACTACAACTCTTACTGGAATACCAAGTAAATCAGCATCAGCGAATTGTACACCTGCACCTACGTTTCTATCATCCATGATTACTTCAAATTTATCATTAAGTTTGTTGTAGATATCGAATCCTACTGAATCCATATCTGTTTTTTTGCTCTTAAGCACACAGATGTGTACTTGCCATGGTGCAATTGACATTGGCCAAATTGGACCCCATTCATCATGACGTGCTTCAATAACACAAGCAAGAAGTCTACCTACACCAATACCATAGCATCCCATAATAGGTGTTTTAGCTTTACCGTCACTATCAATGTATGTCATTCCCATGCTTTCTGAATATCTTGTACCAAGTTGGAAGATATTACCCACTTCAACCCCACGTTTAAACTCTAGTTTACCATGACAGCATGGACATTCTTGACCTTCTAATACTTCAGCAACATCGTGGAACTCAGCCCCTTCGATATCTCTAGATACACTAATACCTTTGATATGGTAATCTACTTTGTTAGCACCTGCTACAAGGTTTTTCTCATTTCTAAGTGATTCATCAAAGATTACTTTTGCACCTTGTGCATCTAAGTTGTATGGTCCCATGAATCCGAAGCAAAGGTTTGGTGTTTCTTCATATTTTTCAAATGGTGTAATAGCTGTTTTAACTACTTTTTGAAGTTTAGCTTCATTTACTTGAAGGTCTCCTCTAATGAATACGATAAGAGGTTCTTTGTGTCCTTCCATTTCAAATACACATGCTTTTAATGTTTGTTCTGGTGTTACACCTACAAAGTTAGCTACTTCTTCAATTGATTTACAATCTGGTGTGTGAACCTCTTCAATTGTACCTTCTACAGTTGTTGCTACTGGTAATTTACCTGTTGCAACTTCCATGTTTGATTGGTAATCACAGCTATCACAGATAATAATTGTATCTTCACCAATATCTGTAAGAAGCATAAACTCATGAGCTACTTTACCACCCATCATACCTGTATCAGATTTAACGCAAACAACTTCTGGTACACCAGCTCTAGCAAAGATTCTGTTATATGCTTCTAAACATTGATCGTAATATTGTTCTAAGTCTTCTTGAGATGTATGGAAAGAGTAAGCATCTTTCATTGTGAACTCACGCACACGGATAAGACCACCTCTAGCTCTTGGTTCATCTCTAAATTTAGTTTGGATTTGGTAAATCATGAATGGATAGTCATTGTAAGATTTAGCCTCTGTTCTTGCTAAATGTACAGCTGCTTCTTCATGTGTCATACCAAGTACCATGTCTTTACCAGCACGGTCTTTGAAACGTACAAGCTCGCTACCTACAGCTTCGAAACGTCCTGATTCCTTCCAAAGGTCACCTGGAAGTGCTACTGGGAAAAGAACTTCTTGACCATCAATTTTATCCATTTCTTGACGGATAATATTTTCGATTTTAGCTGTAATTCTCTTTGCTGGTGGTAGTAAAGAGTAAATACCGTTAGTTACTTGTCTTACATATCCACCTCTTAATAAATAAATATGGCTAATACTAGTTGCTTCACCTGGTTTTTCTTTAAATCTTTCGCCTAAAAGCTTGCTCATTAACATAATTGGCTCATCCTTTTCTATGGTATATTTTTATTTTTAACTTATAATAAAAAACTTAATCACTAAAATGTACATGGGACTTTTAACATTTAAATACAATACTGAATAACATTATAAAAAAATAACTTTTTGTTATATAAAAAGCCCCTATGTAACGAGATTACATAGGGGCCATATATCCATTGGCGGTACCACCCTAATTAATACAGTTTAAGTCCTTCAGCATTTATTAGTCCCACTATATGCCTATATCTCTCACGTTCACATAAGGCCACTTATTAAACATATAACTAAATGCCTACTCTCTATACTTAAATGCTTCTGTATTATCTTAGTTCTCCTATAACGGTGAGACACCGCTACGCTTATGAATTCACGTAGTGCTTAGAGCTTGGACAATATAAAATGCTTCTAGAAATCTTTCACCCGGTGGATTTCCTCTCTTTCAAAAACATGTACTTTATATTGATTTCTCATCATCGCCATTTTAATCAGTATTAATATAGGAATATTGCTTATCCAATATTCCTATATTAAGGATAGTCAAATCATATTCCATTGTCAAGTAGGGTAAGGTCTATTTTACATTGACTATTTCTTCCCTTAGGCATATACTGTTTTTAGAATGTATGTGTAGTTTTATATCAATGTATGATTTTAATAACGCACAACATCCATTATAACTTAATAGCTAGGGGAGCTTTTTAGCTGAGAGTGCATGCGGTGCAGACCCTTAAACTTGCTTACAGATAATGCTGCTGCAAGAAAGCGAATGTATATAAACTATTATAGAATGTATCTTTTCACATTCTTTTAAGCTACACATTCGTGTAGCTTTTTTTATAGGCAAAATTTATTTTTAGTATTTTTAGAACTAATTTTGTTCATCTATATACTTTTAGCTTCCTAGCCAAATTTTAAACTTATGGAGGTTTTAAAAATGAATAGTCTTTCTAATATTCTAGCTAAACTCGGTGAAATCTCACCCTTAGTTTGGCTCATTATCACAGTTCTTTTAGTTGGTTCAATACTTGGAATTATTATTTTAAAAAACAAATCAAATCCTATACCAACATCTTCAGCCCTCCGTACAAAACAACTCGTTTATGGTGGTATGTGTATTGCACTTTCCTTTGTACTTTCTTACATACGTCTTTATAAAATGCCTTATGGTGGTTCGATTACACTAGCAAGTATGTTCCCAATCATCCTATATGCTATGATTTTTGGTCCTATAGCTGGTTCTGTTGCAGGTATTGCCTATGGCCTCCTACAACTCATTCAAGACGCATGGGTACTAAACTGGGCACAACTCTTATTTGACTATCCTCTAGCATTCGCATGCTTAGGACTTGCTGGCATTGCACCTAAAGTTATTAAAAATATTCAAGTACGCATATGTATCGCCATTCCTATTGCTATACTAGGCCGTGGGCTTATGCACTTTATATCAGGTATCGTCTTCTTCGCAGATTCTGCACCAAATGGTATGAATCCAATATATTATTCATTAATTTACAATGCATCCTACCTAATACCAGAAGCGATCATTACGCTTGTTTTAGCACTCATACTTGTTTCTACACCGATTTATAAAACCATGCGAAAAGCAGCTATCAATTAGTCCTACAATAAAACTTGCTCATGAAATCTTAACTTTCATGAGCAGGTTTTATTATGCAAATATCTGTATTTTTTTCATTAGATTAGTATATCTATTGAGTTTGGTTATCTTGTGATGGTGATGTATTTTCTTAGTTCTCATTTTTCTGAGAGTTATCCTGACTATTACAAAATGCTGAATGAGTATGCTCATAATAATGCATTGCTATAATTGCTATAATTCCCGCAATCATTAATATAAAAAAAATCCATCCTAAATTTTCTTTAAGCGGTACCCCTACTATCTGCATGTTGCCCCATACCGGTGAATTCATTGATAGCGTTTGATTAGTGGGTAACTGTTTGCCTATTGCACCTGCCACTTCTGTTGTTATATCTCCTTTTAATGAACTTTTAATCAATTCTGTCATTCCTAATGCAAATGCTGCAATAAGGCCATTCACAATAGTTAATAGGACAAGTATACTATGTATCAAATCGTTCTTAAAATCTCTCTTCATATTCCCCTACCCCTTTACTTAATGATTTTCTGCTTATATCTTATCTACAGTATATAGTAAATATTTTTTGTATACAATAATTTCATATTATTTAAAACTATCAATAAACAGAATTTATAAATATACAATCTATATTATCTTGAAAAATTAATTTTTAGTTAGTGTTTTCTCTATTTATCAAGTATTTATAAATAGAGGAATAAAATCAGATATAAGGAGGTGCCTTAATTGTATGACTGATAATGAACTAATTGAATACATACTTCGTAATCCTGAAGAAGGTATAACAAAGGCTATTCAACAATATGGCCCAATAGTAAATGCAGTTGTTACAAAGATTATAGGCAGAAATAATGCATTAGATATCCAAGAATGTGTTTCTAATGTATTTATAAATCTTTGGAAATATAGTCAGAATTTTAATGCTTGTAAAGGATCATTAAAGGGATATATTGTGACCATCGCACGAAATGAAGCCTTTAATAAGCTGAAAGTAATAAATAAAAATAGCTTGAATCAATCATTAGAAGTTATGGATAGGGATATTGGAATTGACATAGACATGACAAATGATTTAGCCATAAAACTGAATACAAAAATTATATGTAATATGATAGATAACTTAAAAGAACCCGATAGAGAAATTTTTATAAGACATCACTACTTTGGAGAAAAAATAAAAACCATTGCACAATCAATGAATTTAGATGAAAAGTTTATTGAAAATAGGCTATACCTTAGTAAAAAACTACTACGAAAACAATTAATAACGAAAGGGGTTGTATTATGAGAGATATTAATGAATTAATTGCAAATGTTACTTTAAGAGATGAAGATTATGAGCATATAGAGCCACTCCCTTTTGATGATGAAACCTATACCAACATTGTTAATAGTACATTAAAAGGAATAGAAGATATTCGTACAAAAAATAGAACTTACACCATTAAGAAAAAGAGAACACGCATACTCTTCATAGCAGCTACTTTAACCTTATCTACAGCAATATTGGCTACAACAAGGGCTAAAAATATTCAAGAAATATTCATAAATATATTTGGAAATAATATCTCTAATATAAATAATAGTGGTCAGATTATAAATACTAGTGTTACTGATCAAGGAATTGAATTAAATTTAGAAGGATTAGTTAGCGATACAAACTCCTTAGATTTATTATTTAATATACGTAAAGAATCTGGCAAGCCATTTATAGGTGAAAATATATATTTTGAAGAGTTTACAATCGAGATACTAGATACTAACAGTAGTTTTCAAGCAGGTATAACAGAATCTACTCATTGTCATCAACTTGATTCAATAAACCCAAATTCTACAGAATGTAGATTTCGTCTAACAAAAACAACTATTGATGCCATTAAAAATGGAACAGCCATTTTAAGGCTTGCAAATATGATTGAGAGTGAAAAACATACTATTGTTTCTGATTTAAATTTAGGAAAGTGGCTTAAAGAGAATCCCCAAGATATAACCTTAATTCCTAATCATGATTTAAGGTTAAAGGAAATAACTAATAAAAATAGAATAGCGGAACTCAATATTCCAGAGCAGATAATAACTTCAACAGATGCAAATCTCCAACTTTTTAAGGATAATCATGATATTAAAGTTAACAGCATAGCCTTTATAAATAACAAGCTTCATATAAAAGTTAGTAATTCTTCTAATTCACTTTATTTCCAAGATACTAATGGAAATATATTTAATCCTATATATATAGCAAGCTCAGGTTGTGATACCTATTATGTTTTTGATATAAATACTATGGAAAAACTAGCGAACCTAAAGGCTTATGCAAATATATCTAGAGTCGTTAATACAATTAATGGAACATGGGAAATTAAGTTTGCTTTAGATAGGCAAAATGAAAAAATGATACTCCAACCAAATGTAGTCATTCCATTATCTGAGAACGGTAGTTTACTAGTTAAGGAGATACAACTATCAAATTTATCACTCAAACTCATTAGTAATAACTTTATAAGCAGAGACATAAAAAATATCAATATAGATATTAATTTCAAAGATAATAGTGATAACTTACACTTAGATGGTGCTTATGTGAGTACCTTTACTGATACAAATAAGTCTTTTATTTATAAATTTGACAAACCTATCGATGTATCTGCTGTTGATACTATTAGTATAAATGGACAGCCTATTTCTTTAGAATAACTTATTAAAACCATTAAAGATATAAAAATAACCAAGTACCATTTCTAGTACTTGGTTATTACTTTACCTTTTATCATACTCCTATCTTGCGAGCCAACCGCCATCAACTGCTAAGGTAAATCCATTGACATAGTTTGCTGCATCTGATGCTAAAAATACTGCTGCACCCCCTAAATCTTCTGGTGTTCCCCAACGACCTGCAGGAATACGCTCTAAAATACTCGCATTACGTTTATCATCTGCTCTTAAAGCTGCTGTATTATCTGTTGCCATATATCCTGGTGCAATACCATTAACATTAATATTATACACGGCCCATTCATTTGCCATGGATTTAGTAAGCCCCATTACAGCACTTTTACTAGCTGTATAAGATGGCACGCGAATACCTCCTTGAAAAGAAAGCATAGATGCAATATTAATGATTTTTCCACCATGACCTTGTGCGATAAACTGTTTTGCAACTGCTTGTGATAAGAAGAATGTGGTTTTTAAATTAATATTTAAAACATCATCCCAATCTTGTTCATTAAAATCAAGTGCATCTTCTCTTCTAATAATCCCTGCATTATTAACCAAGATATCTACTTTACCAAAGTTTTTAATTGTTTCTTCTACAATATGAAGAATTGCTTCTTGAGAGATAAGATCTGCATTAATTGCAACAAACTTTCTTCCTAAAGCTTTTACTTTTTCTTCTGTTTCTGTAAAGCTACTTGTTCCTACTCCTACAATATCCGCTCCCGCACTTGCTAGTCCTACTGCAATACCTTGACCTAATCCCCTTGTTGCACCCGTCACAATTGCAACTTTACCTGCTAGTGAAAATTTATCTAAAATATTACTCATATGCCTGCCTCCGTTATTTCACTATATATAATTTTTGTAAGGTAATCATAGTATGGTTATTTAAAAACGTCAATGCTCTTTAGGATACTTAAAAATTCAACGATATTAATCGACCATTAAAGTATTAGTTAATACTTATAAGATTTAGTCCTAATATGTATTAACTACACATCCCATAGTCGCCCCTTTAATTTCTTTAACTTCACTTAATGCTTTAAGCTCCTCTGGTGTACCTTGTACTGTTACTCCAATAATCTTAGCATTTTCTAATTGATCTAAACCTACTTCTTTAAGTGCTTTATATCGCTTCTTATTGTGCTCCTCAACTTCGCTAATCATACCTTCATATCTATTCTCAAACTCATTAATTATATTGCCATGTATACTAATACCAAATGTATTTCCTTCTTTAATATAGCATTGCTTAGCATCATAGTTCTCAGCTTCATATCTCCATTCATCTAATTGTTCCCCACTATAATCATCTATCCATACCCATGTAATCTCAAAATCCTCTAAGAACTTACCAACTTCCCATTCATTATAACCTTTATCAAAAGATAACCCCATCTCTACCAATTGCATATCTGATAACTTATCTAATATAGACAAATCATTTTTATAAGTTTTATATGATACCTCTGGATGGAAAAATAACATCTTCTTATATCCATATTCCCAGTACTCTTCTGGCCAAGCTCCTGCTTCTGTTCCCCACATTCCCCTTACTCTACTTATATAAATAAAGTTATTAATCATACCAAAACCACTATCTTCATTTTCTATAACTACGTATCTTCCGCTAATCTGTTTAGCTATTTTATACTCACTTCTTCCCCCCAAGAAACCAATCGTATCTCTAGCTTCCATAACAAATCCATTTGGAATAGAACTTGCAACCTTGATATCCCTAGCCTCTGAAAATTTATCTGCTAATACATTACTTATTCCAAAGTTAACAATACTACCTACAATAAATAATGTAATGCAAATTTCCACTATCCTTCTTCTTGACCTTCTTTTAGCCTTCTTTATACTTTGATCTAATAACTTACTATCAAAAATTTCATCTATCTCATCCTTCATATTTTTCCCTCCACTTCTTCTTAAAAGCCTCTCTTGCCCTATATAAATAAGTTTTCACTTGTTCCTCTTTCATGCCCAACAATATACTTATTTCCTTATATGATAACTCTAAATCATACTTTAAACGCAAGAGCTCTCGCATGGTTTGATTCAGCTCTCCTAAGCATTCTCTAATCTCTTTCCCATTTTCCTTGGAAATAATTATTTCCTCCATTCTATTTACCCTAGCAAGTGTTTCAACAAAATCTACATTATCTTTTAATCCTACACTTTCATATTTTCTTTTCTTACACCTATTTTTATAATCATTAACTGCCACACGAAAGAGCCAAGATGAAAGTTGGACTTTATCTAATCCATCTATATATGTAACAAGCTTTGTAAAACTTTCTTGAATAATATCCTCTCCATCTTGCCGACTACATCCTTGCTTTAATAAATATTTATAAATAATCTGTGCTTGCTTTTCATATAGTTCTAATAAAACCTTATCCATCTCTCCCTCCTTCTCTCCTATATATAACAATCTAATTACAATAATGTATACAATTTTTGTATTTTTCTTTTAAAAATAATAAGACCTAGGAAACTACCTTTTAAATATAGTCCTAAGCCTCTATAAATTCCTCTATTTATCTTGATATTTAATGTCCGAAATGTCTATATACCATTGTAGCAATTTCCTCTGGTGTCTCTTGCATATCATTCTCTATCCATTTGATATATATATTACACAGTGCCCCTGCATAATAATATAATTCATATCGTGAATAAGGTGATATTGGCAATACATAAGTATCCATATAATTATTAATTGCATTTATAATAACAGAATAATTATTTGCCTTAATTAAAGTCATAATCAAATGACTATGTTGCTTAAAATATTGAAAGCAATGACATATATGTTTAAGTTCATGAAAGTTTCCTATATCCGTTCTAACTTTCATATCCATCATATATTCATTAACAATTTCATACATGTAATCCGCTAGTACTTCCTGCTTAGAAGTATAATATTTATAAAATGTCATCCTTGATACATTAGCTTCTTTTACTAAAGCAGTAATTGTTATTCCTTCTAATGGTTTTGTTTCCATGAGTTTAATTAATGCTGTTGCTATACACATTCTAATATGTTGATTTCGTGCTGTAAGATTTGTGCCACCTTCCGATTTTCTCATGTTGTCCCCCACCTTTTTATGACTTTTTCGCATTTATTCTCCTTATTCACTTACATTTTAACCACTTTTGTAAATTGTAACACATAATACTACATAGTACAATTTATATGTAGTATTAAAAACTACATATAGTTAATTTTTGGAGGTGTTTATGAAATACGGAATAGTTGTTGATTCAGGATGTGATTTAACAAGTCTAAGCACTGAAGTAACTAATAAAATTGATTTTACACGTGCACCACTTAAACTAGATGTTGGTGATAAAGAATTTATTGATGATTTTAATCTTAATATAAAAGAATTTATGACAGAAATGTCTGCTTATAAAGGCAAAACAGGTAGCGCTGCACCTAGCCCAGAAGCTTGGCTTAGTGCTTATGAAAAATCAGAATGTGTTTTTGCCATTACTATTACTGGTGGGCTATCAGGAAGCTATGCTAGTGCAAAAACTGCTATGGATATGTTTAAAGAAGAATATCCAGATCGCAAGATTCACCTAATTGATTCCAAATCAGCCGGCCCAGAAATAACACTTATCGTAAAGAAACTTACTGAATATATGAGCCAAGATATGAGTTTTGAAGAGATTGTTGAAAAAATAGATGAGTACTGCAAACATACACATCTTCTCTTCGTTCTTAAATCTCTTGATAATTTAGTTAAAAATGGCCGTATCAGTAAACTCAAAGGTAGTATGGCTGGAATCCTCGGTATCAAAATATTAGGTACTGCTACAGAGGAAGGCACACTAGGACTATTAGAAAAATGCCGCGGTAAAATGACTGCCTATGACAAACTTGTTTCAGAAATGATTGCAAGACAATATACTGGTGGTAAAGTTGTCATTGCACATTGCTTTGCACAAGATACTGCCCAATACCTTTCAGATAAAATTAAAGAAAGCTTCCCAAATAGTGATATTGAAATTATGCCAACAAGTGGTCTCTGCAGTTATTACGCAGAACAAGGCGGTATACTTTTAAGTTTTGAAGCTTAATAATTTATAAATGGAATAGTTAACTCTATTTAAATAAGGAGCTTTTGCGAAAATGCAATAGCTCCTTATTTCTACTTTTATCTTCTCATATTCCTTATCCAAATATTTATTTCATCCCTTTCAGGCTTCTCAAAACGCTCCTCTAGTTTTTTTCTAAGTCTAAAATAACATTGCCCCCACTCCTAATGACTTCTTCAGATTTTTTATAAAAATACTGTCTCAATCTAGCTGTAATCTCATCACAAGAAAAGACCACTGCATTGATGCTTTCTTTTAACTGCTTTACATAATGACTTTTCCCACTACATATCTTTCCACAAATTAATATTATCTTTCCCATATATACCTCTTAAAATGATTATCTAAAATATTGACTTCATTACTTTCATTCTATCTAAGGTTATCATATTTATTATCACATGTACTATCATATTCATAAAAACACCAGATAAGTTTCTCCTTATCTGGTATAAAAAAATTTCTATTAGTCAACTCTTATTTAATTAAACTACACGCTCTTTTTTCTTTACCACAAGGAATGTAATGATTAACCCTATTAAAGTTAAACCTGATATACACCAGAATGATACATTCATGCCATAAACACTAGCCTTTAATGGATCAGCAATCCCTGAACCTGCACTTGCTTTACTCATCAAGGTGACGATTATTGATGTACCAATAGAACCTGCTACTTGTCTTAATGTACCATTAGCGGCATTACCATGAGAATACAAATCCCTTTCTAAAGTATTTAATCCTGATGTTGTAAGTGGCATAGTAATCATAGCAATTCCAAACATTCTTATTGCATAAACTAATATGACATAGGTGCTACTTGTATTAGGTGTAAGTATCCCAAATCCTAAAGTACCTATAGTAAGTATCCCTAAGCCTGTTAATGAAAGTCCTCTAGCACCATATTTATCAAATAATACCCCTGTAATCGGGTTCATAACCCCCATCACAATAGCACCAGGCATTAATATTAAACCTGAATCAAAAGCCGAAAGACCTTTAACATCCTCTAGATACATAGGAATAATTAATTCTGATGAAATTAAAGCGGCATAGGTAATCATTACAATTATAGTAGAAAACGTAAAAACTTTACTTTTAAATACACTTAAATCTAACATTGGTCTTTCCATCTTTAACTGCTTTATAACAAAGAGTCCAATGAAAACAACACCTAAAACCAGTGGTAACCACACAGAAATGTCTGTCCAACTTGCATTTCCTGCGTTACTAAACCCAAACAGCAATGCACCAAATCCTACTGTTGAAAATATGAATGAAAGAATGTCCATGGACACATCTCTGCCTCCAGTAACATTTTTTAATAAAAATGCTCCTAGTATTAGATCGATAATACCAAATGGCATTGTCACATAAAATAAATATCTCCATGGGTAATTATTAATAATCCATCCAGATAATGTTGGCCCAATAGCAGGTGCAAAAGCAATTACAATCCCTACTATCCCCATTGCAAAACCTCTTTTTTCCTTTGGGAAAATAATCATAAATACTGTCTGCATCAAAGCTGTCATAATCCCACCAGATACACCTTGTATTAATCTAGCCGTTAATAACATTGTAAAGTTATTAGCAAGTGCACCTATGACTGTCCCCAAAGTAAAAAGGCCCATAGCTACAAAAAATAAGCTCTTTGTTCTAAGCTTATCAATAAAAAAAGCTGTAAAAGGTACGATTATCCCAGTTGCAAGCATATATCCTGTACTAAGCCACTGCACTGTAGATAGGCTAATATTTAATTCTTTCATTATGTCTGGTAATGCTACATTCATGAAGGTACTATTCAAGAATGTAATGAATGAACCTAAAAGTAATACACTAGCAATAGCAACTACATTATAACTAGTATCTTTATTGGGTGTTTCAGTCATAACTTCACCTCATTAATTTTTACAAAATATCATATATAGTTATAATGTCTTTATTTTAATTTTTTATTCATTTATGATGTTTTTTCAAAATAGAGAGCAATATAAATGCTCTCTATTTTATTTTTTAATGTATGTCTATTTTTATATCATTTCATCTCTAATTACGCCATGATCTCTTAAAACTTTCTCAATAACAGTTCCTTTTAATTTCTTTAGCAATGGTTTCTTTAATGCATTAAGTGGTCCTGGAAGTTCAATTTCAAGAGGAGACTTACCATCCATTAATTTTACACTACTATCAAGTAGCTCTCTAATATCGTATACACTACCCCATACTTCTGGAACACCACGGTCAACCCCAAGTAAACCGTAAACTGCTTCCATTGCAGTACGAACAGAATATTCTGTTGTAAAGATAGTATCTCTTGGTGTTTCAGCAAACTGACCTAAGAATGCGAAGTTTACACAACCATCTGGAATAACATCTGGTCTGTCTCCTTTTCTTCTTGGCATAAAGAATGCTGTAATATATGGCATCATTGTTGGTACACAGCTTGCATGCTTTTCAGCAAGGTCATCAATCTCATCTACTGGAACACCTATGTGATATAACCATTCTGCTGTAATTTCTTTACCAGTACATTCTTTCATTGGTTTCTTAATGTAATCACCTGGAACATCAGTAAATAAGCTGTATACCCATACACAAACTTCATCTTTCTTCTGCTCTTTAAATTGTCCTTGTCTGTTGATTGTCCAGCTTAGTAACCAACTAGAATCTTGACAACTTACAATACCACCAGTAACAACACGTCCACTTCTTGGATCTCTCTTACATATTTTTTCAATATAAGAAATGATTTTATCATCAGAAGTGGTAACTGTTGCAGATTCCCAATTAGTTTTTTCAATATCAGAACAGAATTTTTCTGGATGTCCAAAGCATTCATCTTGTGCTGCAATCTTCTTCCATAAACTCCAGCATCCACTTGTACGAACTTCTGCATTTCCAACTGGTGCATGATCTTGATCACCATAAATTGTTCCTTCTGTACAACTTCCGTTTGTTACAAAGACAAGCTCATTTTCTGTAAGGTTGATTTCCTGTTCTTCTCCATCAACCTTACATTGAATTTTTTTGGCAATCTTCTTATCACCAACAAAATCAAATAATACATTAGTAACTTCTGTATTGAATTGGAAATTTACGCCTGCCTGCTCTAAGTATTTTTGCATTGGTAGAATTAAGGATTCATATTGATTATATTTTGTAAATTTTAATGCAGAGAAATCAGGTAATCCACCTATATGATGGATAAATCTTTGGAAATAAAGTTTCATCTCAAGTGCACTATGCCAATTTTCAAAGGCAAACATTGTTCTCCAATATAACCAGAAAGTAGAATTAAATACTTCTTCATCAAATACATCTTCGATAGTTTTATCATAAAGATCTTCATCTTTTGTGAAGAATAATTTTAAGATTTCCATACAACCCTTTTGGCTTAAATTGAACTTCCCATCGGTATGGGCATCTTCACCTCTGTTCTGTGTTGCACGACATAATGAATAGTTTGGATCGTGTTTATTTAACCAATAATATTCATCAAGTACAGAAGCCCCTGATTTCTCAAGAGATGGAATGCTACGGAATAAATCCCATAAACATTCGAAATGGTCTTCCATCTCTCTGCCACCACGCATAACATAACCTCTCATTGGATCATTAATACCATCACAAGCACCACCTGCAATATCCATAGCCTCTAAGATATAAATATTTTCACCTTTCATCTGACCATCTCTTACAAGAAAGCAAGCTGCTGCTAATGCACCAAGTCCACTTCCTACGATATAAGCAGATTTTTCATCTACTCCAGCTGGTTTCTCTGGACGTGCAAAAGCTTCATAGTTACCTTTAGAGTAATAAATTCCTTTGCTATTCTTTACATTTTTACCACGCTCTGTATTACGATATTCTGCAAGCTCTTGGGCTCTTTTTTTCTTTACTTCTTGTCTTTCTTTATCTTTTTTATTCTTTGTTATTACTGCTATCCCTGTTCCGACTGCTACTAATGAAGCTGCACCTATCTTTGCTATCTTTTTATTCATACATCATCTCTCCTTATGATTTTTACTGTATTTTGTATCACCCATAGATTTAATAATCCATGAAGGCATAAATTTATTCCAATAAGCCTAGTTACAACTTTTGTCATTTTCCATGGCATTGCAATAAGTACTATTCCAACAATTGCTACTACCAATGACAAACCTAAGATAACCCACCATTTCTGAAGCCCAAATCGTTTTGCTTCAATTGCTGTCTGCATCTTTAATACTGCATCAATGAGGATAAAGATTCCAACTAAGGTGTAACCAACATCAACTAAATTTTCTGTTCCAAACAATATAACCAAGCCAAAGAATATTGATACAATACCTAGACCTAAGTCAAACTGAAAGGCTAGTTGAAACATATCTTTTGTAAAATAGCCTAGTATTTTTATTACTCCATAAACCAAAAATACAATACCAACCATCTTACATATAAGACCTAATGATATCTTTGGCCAAAATAATAAAACAAGGCCAAAAATAACAAGACTTATTACAAGACAACTATATATATTCCTTACAATCTTTAGTTGCCGCATTTTGTCTCACTCCCTTTCTGCTTGCTCTTATCTTAATCTCTATTCTTTATTTTTTATACAGTCAAAAAAACTGTTTTGCCTAAAAATTAGGCAAAAACAAATTTTTGTACAAATATTGATAGATGCAAAATAATAGGCAAACAAAATAAACCATCTAGACTGTGCAAATCTACTTGCTACAATTTAAATGGTTTCCTCAATTATGTATAGGTGCTATAAAAACGAATCATATGCTCTATTGTTACTTCAAAAGACTGTGCACCACGCCTAATTAAATCCTCTCTGTATGGTGGCATTCCTTCATCAATCCAATGCAATGTTGTACCAATGATTGAATAGCTATAAAAATCACATATATAGTCTAAATTTTCTTCCGTCATCGTATATCCCGTGGCTACTTCTTGTACAAATCGTCTCACTAAATACTTAGTGATTGTCTCTATGTAATTCTCTAATACATTCCTACTCTTTGAATGATATATATGAATAATTGCTTTCTTATAACCTAATATTAATGTTGCACATCTTAGATACTCTTCATAGAAAGTACTACATTCCTCTTCTTTTATTACCTTTTCAGTTTCCTCTTCAAATACCTTCTCTAGCAAATTATAAATATCACTATAATAATAATAAAATGTATTTCTATTAATCTCACAGCTTTCTACAATTTCTCTGACGGTTACCTTATCTAGTGATTTTGTTTTTAATATTTCTAAAAAAGAATCTTTAATTGCTTTTTTCGTAAGTCTCGTCATAAATCTCCTCTTCCATAGATACTATATTCCAAGCTTTACATCTAGTAACTATTTTAAAATTATCCTTATTTTAGCATACTCTTTCTATTCATACTAGCAATATACTACATTACTTCATTATATTATATAATGAAAAAGACACTCCATATAGCAAGAAGTAGTGTCTCTCATTTTATCTAGCATATTCTAGGCAATTGGTCTTGATACAACATCTTTAAAACTTTCTATATCCCAATGTTTAATTTCAATAGGACTTCTTTTTCTTCTATGATTTCACCAATAATACCTGTTATCAGTATTTGGCCTCCAGTTTGGATAGGGCCATTTCAGGGATTATTACCTCCCTTAAAGAAAATAGGCTGAATCACATAGGAATCTGTTGCCTTTTTCTAATACAACCTTGTCATAATGGTTACTAAATAATGTCTTGCCATACAAAATAAAATAGTTGCAACTTGATTTATATTTTTCTTTCATATAAATCAAGCTACAACTATTTTAGATTATTGCATATCCTTAACTTTATTTTAGTATGACTTACGTTCAAAGCTTAGACAATCTGTACTTTCATATGTTTCTACTTCACCTAAATTACTCACTTCAATACCATCTGTTAGAGAACAGTACTTTCTATCGTTATAAACACATGTTTCTACATCACAATGTATAGTTTTTGTTTCTCCTCTTTTTACGTCATCATCTACAGCATTACTTACTTTATCACCACTAATATAAGTACTACAACTTGTTTGCTCAGTAATATTGGCCTTATCTCCTACAATTTTCAAAGTACTTGCATCACAAATACCACTCTCATTATAAGAACAAGAGGCTACACTACAACTTATCTTAGACATGGATTTTTCCTCCTTATATTATGCGTTTTTAATACGTACACATTTATTATGAGTTACAAAATCACAAAATATGCAGGGTTTTCTTCAAATATATCCTACTGTTCTATAATGTCTTTAGTTACAGGGTTTCCTATTACTCTGCCTTTATAATCAAATCTTGAGCCATGAGATGAACAATCCCATGTGAGTTCATCTATATTTAACAATTCCAGTATGACTATTCTTGATAAAATGAAACAACAAATGGATAGCGGACTGCCAGGATTAATAAATTTAACTTTGAACTTGGAAATCCGCAACTAGTTCATAAGCTGCAATATTAGTGCTGATTTGCCTATTTGGTTTTAATACCACTATGACATGCTCCCCTCCATATACTAACTAAGTTAATAACAATCATTACTTCACCTAAAATAAGCCCCCTTAAGGCAAGCTGATCTATATACTGTAAATACTTAATAATATCTGGTGCACCATATGTCTGAGTAAAAACAATTCTTTTAGTTACTAATACAGGCAAGATAATCTTTATAATATGTGCGATTACTACATCTGTTATTACTACTGCACCTATCATCATCAAACTATATTTTAATAATCGCCCTTTATTTATATAGATATATTCTTTTAGATAGTACTTCTTCATTTTGGTGCTTTCTTTTCTAAAGCATAATACAATCCTTTTGCCGAAATAGGTCCAAAAAATAGCTAGTGCCATTATTACAATACTACTTACTAATACTTGTAAATATTCCTCTGCCTGATGACTATACTCAGTAAGCAAATGTGTCTCATAGTCTTCCTTGTTTTTCCCTAATGTTACTAATACCTTATTAACAATTTGCTGCATTTCTAGTTGCTGTCCATTTCCGCCACCTATAATTAAATTTTTAAACATGATATCTTTATACTTTTCTTTATCACCTAATATATATGCCGTTCCTATTAATTGTTCTCCTATAGATCCTACTCTATCTACTTTACTCTTTTCCGTAATACCATAAACAATCCATTTTTGATTATCCATCTTGATTTCATTACTTATAGTAGTAGAACTACCTTGTAACTGAAATGCTGTTTGGCGATCTATAACCATTTGATTTTTTATATCACTCTCTTTATTTAAGAACCTCCCCTCTCTCATTCCAAAAGCATGCCATCTTGTATAGTTTTCATTAGTTATAATAAGTTTTATATTACAATTTCTATTTGCACTATATAATGTTTCACTTGTTTCATAAGCATATGAAAACCACAAATTGGGAAATAGCTTACTAATTTGTTCTACTTCTTCTCTAGAAAAAAAGCAACTAGTATCTAGCTCATTTTTTGCTGTCACGTAAATAACCTCTTCATGAAGTAAATCTTTATTATCGTTTATAAGCAAAACACCAAATAAAACGATTATTGTTAGCAATAGGTATATTACACTACGTTTCTTCATTTGCTAACACCTCATTTTCATTTTCAATTTTTATACGTTCACCTTCAACTAGCTCTTTTTCACTTGAAATAATAATTAATTCTCTACTGCTTACCCCATCTTCTATAGCAACACTAGTTTCATTACTTGCCCCTGTATACACTTTTTTCTTTCTTATAAGATAAGCATCACCTAAAAGATCTGTTATCTGCTCTGCTACATAAACAAATTCATCTTCTCCATCTTTGTAAACTGCCTCACAAGGAATTGTCTTGTCGCTTCTAATCTCTGGCTCACTAAATGTACATTCTACAGTCTCTCCCATCTTAACTGCCTCATCATTGAAACTTACGCAAACTTCCTGACTATCACTACCTGATTTAATATACTCTACTGTCCCTACAACCTCTTTTTGATTTTTAAACTTTAGCTTAACTTCGTTCTTAGTCTGGATAAAATCAACGTCTTGATCCACATTAAATAAGACTTTAAAACCAGCTTCACTGCTACCTATCTGTAACATCATTTCTGATTCACTTACCATACAATCTTTTGCTACAATATTTTTTTGTGAGTCATTAGCCATAATAACTCCTGCTTTTGATGCTACTAATAAAGCCCCTTCTTCTTTCTTATTCTCAAGTTCTTCTAATTCCAACTTTAGTTGTTCTATTTCTAAAGATGCTATACTTATCTCCTGCTTTTTTGCCTCTTCTTCTTTCTCTAAATCCTCTAGCATACTCCTTGTTTCTTCTGTGTCTTCTTCTCTTTCTTGTTGCTGGGTCGTTATTCTTTCATCCTTATCAGCCTGGAGATTGAGTAGTTCAAGCTGTGATTTTCTTAATTCTTCTTCTGAAATCAGTCCTTCTTCAAACAAGACCTCATTAGTCTTTACTTCTTTTAGCTGGAGCGAAATGCGTAAATCTTCCACCTCACTCTCCTTAGATTCTTTGCTTAGCTTTGTTTTTAACACCTTATTTTGCTTAGCTACTTTAGTTTCAATGGCATATACTTCACTTTGTAATCCCTGTAATTCTAATGTAGCCTTTTGTAGCTCAAGGTGCTTTGTTTTAATTTCTTGTGCAAGTTGGGCTGTATCTAAACTGTAGAGCTTTTGCCCTTTCTCAACTATATCCCCTTCTTTTACATAGACCTCTAATACCTTTGTACTAATTGGTGTATAAATAGGTATTATTTCTTTAAAAGTTACTTCCCCCTCACAAGTCACGCTTCTACTCAAGCTACTTTCCGAAGGCATACATACTCTTACACTAGTAAGCATCATATTCATAGCTGTCTTTGAAAAAAAGGTTACTACTATTAATACGCAAAAAATGCATCCTGCTAATTTAATAATTTGTTGTTTTTGATTTCTACTTTCTTTCACCATACCTTACCCCTTTACTCCTGATAATTCTATTCCCTCCACTAAATAATCCTGTCCATATAAAAATAGAAGCAATACTGGTAACATATATAAGCAAGATGCTGCAAATATATTGCCTATCTGATTCTCACTAACGCGCGCTAGAAATACAGATAATGGCTCTTTATACATATCACGTAAGCACACAATAGCTTGTTCTACCACATTCCAATATTCTATGAATGTTAAAATAGTCAATGCAAATATTCCTGGCTTAAGAATAGGCACAAAGATATTAAACAAAATATAATATTCACCACAACCATCAATTTGAGCTGCCTCGGCATATTCCACCGGCACTTGTTCCATATATTGCTTTAACAAAAAAACACCAAAAGGCGAGAAAATACCTGGAAGTATAATCGCTAAATGTGTATCAATCAGACCTAACTTCTGCACAATGACAAAGTTAGGCACCAATGCGACTTGTACAGGCAATAGCATCACAATAATATACAGAAAGAAAACAACCTGTTTTCCCTTAAAATTACTTCTTACAAAACCATAAGCTGCAAAAAATGAAATAATTACCTGCCCTACAACAACGCACGTTGCAATCTTTACAGAATTCCAAAATAAAATAAGATACTTAGGCTTTAAAAATAAGATCTGTATATAACTTTTTAATGTAATCTGATCAGGGATTAAAAACATACGATTTCCTTGTAATGTATAATGCTTTACAATTTCTGTCTCACTCATAAAAGAATTGGTAAAAGTAATGACTAAAGGATAAAGTAATATAATACCAAGTATAGCAAAGCATAGATTTAATATCACTTCTTTGGGCTTAATATTCATACTTTTTCCTCCTTTGTACTATAAATAATAGGCCAATAAAAACTACTATAAAGCTAATTAATACATAGGCTACCGTACTAAGCTTTTGATAGTTAAGTGAAACAAACATATTATTCATATAATGCTGGATCATATAAATGCTTTCATGTGGATAGGCACCTGCAATGAGATAAATCTCTTTGAATACCTTAAATGAATTAATAATAGACATAATAAAGATTAAAAAAGTTGTAGGCAATAAATAAATCCATGTAATATACTTAAATTGTTGGACACTAGTAGCGCCATCAATTTTTGCACTTTCATAATAGCTTTGTGGAATATTATATAAACCAGCTGTAAAAAGAATAGTATTGTAACCTATATTTTTCCAGGTAAAAACAAATATCATAACGCCTAGCGTATATTTTGAATTAAGCCACTCTACAGGTGTTACCCCTCCTAAACTCAGCATTTGATTTAAAAGGCCATCTATAGCAAAAAATGATTTCCAAAAGAAAGCTATAGATGCAGTAGGAATAACCATGGGTATCAATACCATACACTGCAATAATCTTTTTTTCTTTTCGAGTATCTTAATTCCCATAGCAATCATTAAGGCTATAACCATACTTAATGGAATAGATATTCCCATAAAAATTCCTGTATTCTTCAAGGCATTTTGAAAAATATCATTGGTGAGAAGTTGCACATAATAAGATGCACCAACAAATTGTACTACTTCTCCATTACTTATAATTGTATGATAAAAGGCCATTACAAAAGGTACTAAATAAAAAAAGCAAAAGCCAACTAAACTAGGTAATAAAAAAAAGATACATGTATTTTTTCGAATCATCTTTTTAATCATAGTTCACCCCAATATAAAGTCTATCAATTTATAAATTATAGTACCATATTAATATTATTTATAAAATTTTGTCTAAATTGATTTATTTACGGTCCAAATTGCACACACTAAAAACACTGTACCATATAGAGAAATATGATTCAGCTTAAGATGAAGTATATTCCTCTATATGGCACAGTGTTTCTAATAAATAGAAATTTTTTATGATAATAAACGAACACAGCCTTCTATGCCATCTAATTCTACATAATCACCAGGCTTCAATAAGTCTAATGCGTCTTCAACATTGTATAAGGCAGGAATATTTAATTCTCTTGCAATAATCCCCATATGATCAAACGGAGAGCCTTCTTCAAAAATAAGCCCTTTTACATTATTAATCACATCCATTAAGTCCCCTACGTGTCCACTATACAAAACTAAAATCACTGGTTCTGTAATTTCACTAAATATACCGACTTGTATACGTCCTTGCACCTTTTTTCTTAGTCCTGATATGCCTGTTAATACTTTTTTCTTCTTTATTTCAGCTTCCTGATTATTGTATGGTATGCCTTCTCCTTCTAATCTTTTACCGATGTAAGAAGGTACAAAAAGCTGCTTATTATATACATATTGCTTTTTTCTAGCTTCAATAAGTTCCGTATCAACTCTTTCTTTCTGTAATACTTTACAGATTTCATCATATCTAAGATAAAAAATATCTTGCTCATTACTTAGTATTTGTTTTTGTACAAGTACCTTTGCAATATGTTTTATTGCTAATCTCAAGTAACCTGCACCACTCATTTCAATATAATAATTATGATCATCTATCGTACAGTAAGCCTTTTCTGCCATTTGTAAATTAATTAAAAAGCATTCTTGCTCTTTAACATCTAACCTTGTCAACAAGCTTTTCTTTATTCTTTTTTTCTTTTCTAGTATCTCTTTAATAGATATCCTTATAGACTCACTATGTTTACCTAATAAGTTACGTACACGTTCTAATACCAAATAAGGCTTTTCTGCTATTACCGGAGATAATGGGTAACTTCCTGTAACTATTGACTTAAATCTTTCTTTATAACATTCTATTCTATTAATGACTGCTTTTCCCTCTAATTCTCCAGCAATTCTTTCATAAGCCAACTTATCATTTGATGTTGTCTGTAAAATTACCTTAAGCTTTTCATGACTTTCTATTTCCTTGGCTATTTCAGCTACATGTATCCTTTCTTTTGTTAAAATAGACTCTTGATAGATTAAACAAAAAAAATCATCTACGGTAATCTCCCCAAATTGTTCCTTGCAATACTGCTTAAATTCTTCTATATAGCACTCACTTTGCACACTAAGCCAATGTTTCTGTCTTGTATCAATAAGATGTTCATAAGCCAATGTTAAATAAGTGTATAATGATGCAAAATCTACGTGACTATGTAGTATTTCCATTTGACGAATACGTTCTTCAAATTCAGGAACAATAACATCTTGAAATACAATTTTTTTCTCTTTGATATACTCTTCCATAAGTAAGTTACACTGCGTCCTTAGCTTGTCTTCATCTAAGTGCTCCTCTTTTGCCCAGTCTTTTTCTCTATAATAAATATACCCATTATGAGCCTCGAAAATGTCATAATTTAACTTTCCTTGATTTACTGCACCTTGTGCAAAATGTTCTTTAGAAACAAGTAATATCTCCTCCTCCAATGGTGTATAACACTTTTCTGTTAGTAGCCTCCATCTAAACGTTTTTGACTTGTCATCTTTATAGATAGGGTGAAATGCTTTTTCCTTATAGGTTGTAATTGCTCTAGCTTGTAAAATACATAGTTTATGATTTACTAATGTCCATTCAATATCTTGATAAATATCAAATATCTGCTCAATGTGTTCAAATAGATGGCACATTACTTTTAACGTGTCTAGTCCTAAATGAGGAGCCCCTTTGGGTTCATTTTTATCTATTATGCCACCGCCCCGCTCTATCCAATACTGGGCTACTGGCTTAGTACCATTTACAAAATGAGAACAACCCCCTTGAACAGCACCTATTGTCATCACTGAAGAATCCATATCTATTGTATCTACTGTAAACGCTACCCCTGATAATTCACCACGAACAAATTGTTGTACCACCACTCCCATTTGTAATGATGTCATAGATTGTTCATTTTCATATAACTTATTGATTACTTTCTCACTAAATAATGATTGATAGCACTTTAGAATCATTGTCTTTAGCATTTCAAAAGACATTATTTTTGAATAAGATTCAAACATACCTGCCATGCTACTTTCTTCTGTATCCTCACATAATGCAGATGAGCGAACAATAAGCTCACTAATTGTACCTCGTGCCCCATAATAATCGTAATATCTCCTAAGTAGGTTTTCTATTTGCTCTGGAAAACGGCACTTCTCAATAAATGCTATCATTTCCTTATTTTTCACCCCATACTGTGTAACATCATATGGACACTTATTATAAACAAGTAGTACATTAAATACCTCAGCAGATAGTGCAAAGCCTTCAGGTACCCAAATATTATTTTTCATTAATAGTGAAAGATTCTTTGCTTTAGTACCATATTCACAACTACTCTCACTAATCTCTCTTAAGCTTTTAATCATATTCTCAGACACCTATCTCCTTTCTACTCATTTAACATAACATATACCTTATTTTGTAATGCCTTGGCTACATCTTGTGCTGAACTTTTACCTTCAAAGAAGGCTACTACTTCCTCATCTACTACATGGCTAATTTCATTTGTCATAAAGTTAGGGATGCTTTCCATTTTATTCCATTTATCTAACTCTTCTACTAAAGTGTTTAATAATTTATCTTCAGATACTTCTAGTCCTTCATCCTTTAACATATCTTTTACTTTTTCTATACTCTTCTTATACTTTTTCTCTGCTGCCTTTTTATTTATTACAAATCCTTGGCTTAATTCAGGACTTGTTTGCATTTCTTCTGATAATAAGAACTTCATAAATTGCCAACATAAGTCTTTGTGCTTTGTACTATTAGCAATAGCCATTCTATTTGAACCTGATAATGCAATCTGACCCTCACTATTTGCAAGAGGTCTACTCAAAACAGTACTTATATCACTAGTTGCATACTCTAGCTGACTTAATGCACCTACATAGCTTCCAAATCTACCTGTAAAAATACATTTTTGTTCTTCTCCCTCATCCTCACTATATAAAAGCTTATCATCTTCTATTTGCTTACATGTTTCAAGGAGGCTTATAAATTCATCTGAATCAAAGTTTGTAAGCTTAGTCTTCACATTAACAAACTTAGCACCTTCCAAGTCAAAAATATGGGAGAATAATGCTCTTCCGCTTGTACATTCCAAATAAATATGTTTTTCTTTCATATCAGGAACTTCTGCCATGACTTTTTGCATGGTATCAAAGTTCCAGTAGTCATCTTTTAAAAGGGTGTCATTAAGATTAAGCTGATCATATACACCTTTATACATACCTGTCATCTTGACACTATAAGTCGTTGGTATACAATAGATGCCATCATTATAAGTCTCATTTTGAATTACATTTAAATAGTAATTTTCCTCTGTAAAGTCGCTATCTCCTGCTATCAAATCACTTAGGTTTAGTAAATAACCGCTCTCGATATACTTATTCTCTGGTAGCCAACCTAGAGAAATCATATCTGGTGCTTCACCACTCATAAATGCTGTATTTAAATAAGTAATATAGTTATCTAAACTATGATTAGGATCTGTATCACCCTTTGCTTCCCCTGGTCCAGAATCTGTTACAGTTTGAAATGGTATTACCCCTATAACTGTATCTGGATGAGCTTCATTAAATGCCTTTACAGCTTCATTTAAGAAATTATCATTCATAAATGTAGAAATTGTTAAATCATATTGACCTACATCTTGGGTATTCCCTTCTTGTACCGCTTCATGCTCTACCTGATTACTTACATTAGTTGATGCACTACATCCCGTTATAGTCATTCCTATTAATATTGCCATACCTATTATTTCTATCTTGCTCTGTTTCATTACTTTTCCCTACCTTCATATTATTTAACTTACATATGATTCTGCTTGCAAACGATATAATTCTGCATAGCTGCCACTTGCATTAAGCAAATCTTTATGGCATCCAACCTCTGTTATAGTACCATTCTCTACAACAATAATTTCATGTGCGAGCTGCACATTAGAAAATCTATGTGTAATAAACAAACATGTTTTGCCAATCATAAGTTGTTTTAGGTTATTAAATAGCTCGTATTCTGCCTTAGGATCTAAGGCAGCAGTAGGCTCATCCAGAATCGTAATTAATGAACGTGCCATAAGTGCTCTACTTATTGCTATCTTCTGCCATTGTCCTATTGATAAATCCGCACCTCCATGCCACTGTTTCTGCAACTGCGTCTCATACTTCTTGGAAAATTTCTCGATAAACTGATTAGCTCCTGATTGTTTACTGGCTTCTATAATTCTTACTTCATTATCAATCTCCTCTATGCACCCCACACCAATATTCTCTTTTACTGTTAGTGGATACTTCATAAAATCTTGAAATATTACTCCTATATTTTTAAACAAACTCTCTTTTGATATAGTGCCAACCTCTATATCATCTATATAAATTTTTCCTTGTGTAGGCTCGTATAATCCCATAAATAACTTAATAAGTGTTGATTTTCCCGAGCCATTTTCTCCTACAATAGCATAGATGTTATTTCTCTTAATCGTAAGATTTACATCTTCTAAGCTATATTTTTCTGCCTCTGGATACTTAAAGTAGACATGTTCAAATCTAATCTCTTTAAAGTCTCTCGGAAAATCCTGTACTTCTAAAGGACACTTCGCCTCAGGCTCTTCTAAAAATATAAATAAATTATCTATATACAAGTTATTGTTATAGATTGATGAGAAAGCACCTAATATACTTCTTATCTCTGTCTCCAAACTTTCTAATGAATTGATATATAAGGTTAAATCACCAATAGATAAATGTATACTCCAAAATAAAAAAATAACATATGCCTTATTGATATATGATAAGAAATTTTGCAATACATTTACTATAGTTTGCCTTGTAATAATGAACTTCTTAAGCCTTTTATCTTCTTCTATATACTTATAGGTATTATCTAAAATTTGTTTTTTAAAAAATACATTTGCCCTTGCTACCTTAATTTCTTTTATGTTCTCATATTTAAGCATCATTCCTCTTAAATATCTAATATATCTCAGTTTAGGCACCCGACTATTATAAATCTCATATTCTTTTTCATAATTTTTTAGATCAATTATAAAGACTGGAATAATAGAGCATATACAAATCAAAATAACCTTATAATCTAACATCATAAGAACAATTATACTTGTAGTAATGCTAGTAACAGCTTGTATTAACATAATTATCGTGCTTAATATAGTTAATGCATTATTAACTGATTCACTATTCGCCTTCTCTGCTTTATCATAGTTACCTGGTATATCAAAGTAGCTTAGTTCCAATCTCTCTATCTTTTCTAAAATCATTGAAGTTATATAGGTTCCCATATAACTAGATTGAAGTTGTTTGTAGTAAGAACTAATCCTTGATGCAAGATTAATACCACAATTACTAATTGCCCATATACCTAACCAGATCAAGACCTTTACTACAGTTCCTCCACTTATACTATTAATGGCTGCATCAATAACATATTTCCATATAATAAGATTTAAGGGAGCTAATAATCCTACAAGAATATTTATTACAATTAATAAAATAGCACAATGCTTTGAACTTTGTATAACTAACCCCATTACTTTATATATGTTTTTTATAATTTTAAATAGTTCCTGCACACTACTCTTCATTTAATTTTCTCCCTACAAAATGTAGCCATAAAACATTACATTTTATGACTACATTTAATACATACTATTCTTCTATATATGTCTACATATTAGATTTCTATATATGTAAATGTATTAGTTCTCCATCCACCTTGAACACCATCTCTCGCTGAACCATTTCTACCATGTGTTTTATTTCCTGATTTTAATGTACTTGAACTACATGCACATACACATGTAGAATCACCTACACCGTCATATGCTTTAGCACTAGCTGCCTTGTTGCTGCAGTAGCAACCTGCTAAAGGTTCTCTTTCATATTGAGCTTTTGTTGTGAATACTTTTCTTCCTTTGTTTACTAATTCCATGTTCAATTCCTCCATAATTCAATTTGTATCATAAGCTTCATTCTCCATTAAGTACCCGGGATAATAGATATTAAACTCTGATATTAAAGTAGCTTTTCTGAAGCCATCCTTAATATATCATACGAGACATCTTACTTTTTACTTTTTGTTCAAATAGATCATTTTGAAGTCTGAATGGATTATTTTTTAAGAAAAGCAATATATAGTTAAATCTCATCTATTTTTGATACATGAACATTCGTAATATCAGATGTTATTTCACAATAATAATAGCTTCCTGCTTGGCAACTTAAATGTTCAAAAAAACTATTGATTTCATTCATTGTTAGGTGATTACAAACTAATTTTACCCACTTATCATATGCCCCATCATTTTCAATAGTTTGATTGTAAATAAGTTCATTGATACATTCTTCTACTATGCTTCTCCCCTTATCTTGCAACAAATATTTTAGTATTAATCGCTTAATAACTCTTTTATCATATAAACTAAGTTTTGATAGTCTATAAGTCTTAAGTACCTGTCTTAATGCTTCTATCAGCACTTCTACCTTATCTAGATATGCAAATTCTATATTAATTGTATAAACCTTACTCCCTTTCATTAACCACGCACTCTCTGTGTAAATACTTTGCAAATCATAATGTGCTTCTACTAAATATTTCTCAATCTGCTGAGTAAGTATAAACATAGCTATTTTTTCAATTAAATCATTCTTAGTTGTATTATTCTTGCCTTTTCTAGGTTGATCAATTAAAAAATATACATGTATATAGTTGTTTTTAGTAGACCCTTCTATTTTAAATACATAACTTTTTAAATTAGATTTAAAGCTTCTTGTTATTTTATTATTAATGACCTCTTTCTTATCTTCTATACTTTCAAGTTCTTGTTTAAGTATACTAATTATATCCATATGTCCTATATTGCCTGCTGCAATAATACCTGTCTGACTAGGATAATAATGAGCCTTATGAAATGCCTTTATGATATTAAATTCAAATTGCTTGATACACTCTAACCTGCCTATTGGGAAGTCTGATTCATTTCTAAAACCTTGCTTCATATAAGGAAATATCTTATTTCTTTCTACAAAGTAGTTTTCTTTAACATCTGTTTCCCATTCTCCCTCTATGCTACCTATTAGCATCTCTTGCTTTATTTTTTCTCTTAATTCTTGAACAACCTGCTCTTGTTTACGTTGCCATTTGTCACAGTCTATCTGATATTCCCATTCTTCAATAATATCTTGTCTTACTTTTTCCATCTGATTTGGTCTAAATATTTCTCCTGTCAACATCTGCCTTATCACATTCACTACTTGCTCTATTGCTTTTTTAGTATTAATACAAGTAAAATGATATACTGTTTCATTGAAATTAGTATAACCATGAATATCCCATACTGACTTAGATTCATATTCTGCCTTTTCAAATGCTAAAAGCATATGTTCTAAATAATGTGCCAAACCTTCTTCTTTAGCTAAATCATTAGCTGACCCTACTTTTACAACAAAAAAGATCTCTACAATTGGTAAGTTACTTTTAATATCAACTATATAATAAGGGGTATTATTGCGTAATACCCCTTTCTTTAATATTATTCCATTTTTAACCATTTAAGTTATTAACTAACCTCAATCTTGTCAATGTACTCTATTAACTTTGGATCTTTTTCTAATAAATCATAGTAGCAAATAAGGTCTTCTCTCATTACTTCTCTAACACCTATACATTCATTTCTTTTCATTTCTAAAGAGAATTCACCATTCTTGTAACAGTGACAATAACACATGCTGCATAATCTTGCTGCCCAACATGTTGAACAATCTTCATAAGACTTCTGTGCATAACCATCCAAATATTCTTTTTTGATAAGGTCAACGTCTATATCATCTTTAATATTACCTATGTATGGGGCATTACCTACTCGTTCACACATTTTAAAATTTCCATCAACTGTCACATATATTCTTCTGCCTCCTGGTACACAACAACCATTCATTGTAATCGAGTCTACTGCTTGTTCAAATACAGGAGAATGATAGATTCTTACAAAAGACTGTTCCATTAATTCTGCTGTAAAGTCAGTAGTTCCTACATTTTCTCTAGCACGCTCCATCAAAGTATTATTATCTGGTATATCATCTTCATACTTTTCTATTATTTCTTTTGGCAAAGTTCCTGTTTCTACATAACTTATTCTTTTTCCTAATTCATCAGGTAACCACTCTAACTCATTAAAGAAATTTGCAATCTCTTGCAGTTTTTCCGCACTATAAGGTGGCGCATATACCATATTAATGGATAAGCAATCTTTAGATCTTTCTCCAAATGCTTCAACTAAATATTTTAGCCCTCTTATGGCTCTTGAAAAACTTCCTTTTCCTGCAACATCAACACGGTAGCGATTGTGAATCTCTTCTGGTCCATCTAAACTTGTCACAATACTCATATCTTGTTGATCGGCTAAATACTTAGCGATCTCAGGAGTCACTAATGTTAAGTTTGTTGTAAAACCAAAGGTTACTTTCTTGCCTTGTTCACCAAATTTCTTCTTGGTATATTCTATACATTTTTTCATTACTTCAAACTGCAATAATGGTTCTCCACCATAGAAAGTCACATCTACCTCATCTGATTCCACTGCATGTTCAGCAAAACAATCAATTGCCTTATAAGCTGTTTCTTCAGACATTGTTTTCGTTCCAAATCCTCTATCTCCTGAAAATCCTTCATGATAGATACAATATTTACATCTTAAATTACACTGTTCTGTTAACTCTAAGATAATTTGACTTTGCTGTTTTTCAACTTTTTCTTTATATTTCGAGTCAATTAAGATCTTACTAAACTTAGTAATCTTTAAGACATGTTCTTTTTCT
>JAZKZQ010000093.1:0-17156 GCA_045612745.1 Cellulosilyticum sp.
GACCTCTATGCTTTCCATGTTTTCTATGATAATAGCTTATGTAGAGAAGAAACTGAACGTTTCCTTGAACGACACTTTGATGTTGTTAACTTAAGCCGTATTCCTACTAGAAAACACAAAAACATTACAAATGAACCACTTATCTGGAGATATTTTCTTTCTCCTCTTCCTACTAAACTTGCAGCTAGCCAACTTGAAGAAAGTGAATTTGTAGTACAATCCGTAATTAAAATTAATACAACGATTAAAGGTGCTTATGTATTTTCTAGCGGCAAGAACATGGGTGTATTTAAAGCCGTTGGCTTTCCTGAAGATGTAGGTGAATTTTACAGACTTGAAGAGTATGCAGGATATGCCTGGACAGCTCATGGACGTTATCCAACAAATACGCCTGGTTGGTGGGGTGGCGCTCATCCCTTCGCACTTCTAGATTATACAATTGTTCATAATGGTGAAATTTCATCTTATGATGCCAACAGACGTTATGTGGAAATGTTTGGTTACAAATGTACACTTCTTACAGACACTGAAGTTATTACATACATTATTGACTTTTTAAATAGAAAAAACAAACTTTCACATGAAGAAATTGCACAAGTTATTGCTGCACCTTTCTGGAGCAAAATCGATAAAATGTCTCCTCAAGATAAGGCAAAAGCTACACAGCTTCGTAATATATTTGCAAGTCTGTTAATAACAGGACCTTTCTCTATTATTTTAGGTTTTGATGGTGGACTTATGGCACTCAACGATCGTCTTAAATTACGTTCAATGGTGGCTGCTGAAAAAGATGATATGGTTTATATGGCAAGTGAAGAATGTGCAATTCGTGCTATCTGTCCTGATGTGGATCGTATTTGGTCACCTAAGGGCGGCGAACCTATTATCGTTACTTTAAACAACTACGGAGGTGATAAATAATGGCTATTAATTATTTCTATCCCGACTATGAAATCGTTAGAAATCCAAATAGATGTATTAAATGCGGTGCTTGTGCCCGCCAATGTGCAAATGAAGTACATTCTTTAGATGAAGATTTAGATATGATGGTAGCAGATGAATCCAACTGTGTGAACTGCCAACGATGTGTTTCAATCTGTCCTACACGTGCTCTCAAAATAGTAGAAACAGATAACAAGTTTAAACAAAATGCTAACTGGTCTCAAAAAATCATGGTAGAAACCTATAAACAAGCGGCTTCTGGTGGTGTACTGCTTTCTAGTATGGGTAATCCAGAACCTTTCCCTGTTTATTGGGATAAAATGCTCATCAATGCAAGCCAAGTTACCAATCCACCTATTGATCCATTACGTGAACCTATGGAAACACAAACTTTCTTAGGTAAAAAGCCATCATCTATTGCCTTTGATAAAAATCGTAACATTATTACAGAACAGTCTCCTAATCTAAAACTTGAAGTACCTATTATGTTCTCTGCCATGTCCTACGGTTCTATTAGTAAAAATGCTCATGAAAGTTTAGCAAGGGCAGCCGAAGAACTTGGTACTTTCTATAATACTGGTGAAGGTGGTCTGCACCAAGATTTTTATAAATATGGTCCAAATACCATTGTTCAAGTAGCTTCAGGACGTTTTGGTGTTCACAAAGCTTACTTAGAAGCAGGTGCTGCTATTGAAATCAAAATGGGGCAAGGTGCAAAACCAGGCATTGGTGGTCACCTTCCAGGTATCAAAGTTGGAGATGATGTTTCTAAAACACGTATGATTCCCAAAGGTTCTGATGCCATTTCTCCTGCACCACACCATGATATTTATTCTATCGAAGACCTTCGTCAACTCATCTTTTCTCTTAAAGAAGCAACTGACTATAAAAAACCTGTTATCGTAAAAATCGCTGCTGTTCACAATGTTGCTGCTATTGCGTCTGGTATTGCACGTTCTGGTGCTGATATCATTGCCATTGATGGTTATAGAGGTGGCACTGGTGCTGCACCTACACGTATCCGTGATAATGTAGGTATTCCTATTGAACTTGCCCTCGCTGCTGTAGACCAGCGTCTTCGTGATGAAGGTATTCGTAATGAAGTTTCTATTGTTGTTGGTGGTAGTATTCGCTGTGCTTCCGATGTTGTTAAGGCTATCGCCCTTGGTGCAGATGCTTGCTATATTGCTACTGCTGCTTGCCTCGCTATGGGTTGTCATCTCTGCCGCAGCTGCCATGATGCCAAATGTAACTGGGGTATCGCAACACAAAGACCTGATTTAGTGAAACGTCTTAATCCAGAAATAGCCTACAAACGTCTTGTAAATCTTGTAGAGGCTTGGGATCATGAAGTTAAAGAAATTATGGGTGGTATGGGTATAAATTCTATTGAAGCCCTTCGTGGCAATAGACTTATGCTCCGCGGTATCGGTCTTACAACAAAAGAATTAGAAATCCTAGGCATCGCACATGCCGGAGAATAATAGGAGGCAAAACAATGAGAAAAGTATATGTAAATGAAGATTGGTGCCTTGGTTGTCATCTTTGTGAGTACTACTGTAGTTTTGCAAATAGTGGTGAGGCGGATATGTTCAAGGCTTTTAATAGAGATAAAAAAACAGCACCCCGTATTACAGTTGAAGAAGGAGATGGCATTAACTTTGCCGTTCAGTGTCGCCACTGTGAAGATGCAGTTTGTGTTAAGGGTTGTATCTCTGGTGCATTATCTATCCAAGATGGTGTAATCTCTGTAGATGATAATAAATGTGTAGGTTGCTATACTTGTGTACTTTCCTGTCCATATGGCTGCATCATTACAGATGATGAAAAAATCATCAAAAAGTGTGATTTATGTATTTCAAACTCTAATGGTACACCAGCCTGTGTACAAGGTTGCCCAAATGCAGCCATCGTATTCGAAGAAAGGGGTTAAGTTATGAACTATGTAATTATTGGTAACTCTTCTGCTGCTATTGGTTGCATTGAAGGGATTAGGCAAGTAGATACAACAAGTACTATTACTGTTATTTCAAATGAAACCTACCACACCTATGGTCGCCCACTTATCTCTTATTGGCTCGAAGGTAAAGTTTCAGATGAAAATATGTATTATAGACCAAGTGATTTCTATGAAACAAATCATTGCACCCTTATGTTAGGTGAAACTGTAACTTCTATTAATCCCAATGAAGCAATCATCACCCTCAAAAGTGGTCAAAAACTCTTTTATGATAGATTACTTATTGCTACAGGCTCAAGGCCTTTCATTCCTCCAATGAATGGTCTTGAAAATGTAAAAAATCAATTTACTTTTATGACATATGATGATGCCAAAGCTGTTAAACAATCTCTTAAACCAGAGAGTAAAGTACTCATTATAGGGGCTGGTCTTATTGGACTTAAAGCTGCTGAAGGTATTTATACTACAACAACTGATATTACTGTGGTGGATCTTGCAGACCGTATTTTACCAAGTATCTTAGATTTAGAAGGTTCTAAAATAATACAGGCTCATTTAGAAGCTAAGGGTATTAATTTCTTATTAAATGATAGTGTTGCAGAGTTTACTGCTACTACTGCTACTTTAAAAAGTGGTAAGACATTAAACTTTGATATCCTCATCATTGCAGTGGGTGTTCGTCCTAATATTGAACTTGCTAAAGAATGTGGTATTCATGTGGGCAGTGGTATTTTCATAGATGATACTTGTCGCACTTCTGCTGTTAATATCTATGCTGCTGGTGATTGTACTGAAAGTATTGATATTACCACAGGTGAGCAAAAAATATTAGCCCTACTTCCAAACGCTTATATGCAAGGTGAAGTAGCAGGTATTTCTATGGCTGGTGGCCAAAAAATTTATGAAAAGGCCATTCCAATGAATGCTATTGGTTTCTTTGGAATTCATATGATTACTGCTGGCTCTTATATAGGTGATGCTGTTATAACTACATCTCTTAATCATTATAAGAAATTAATCTTTAAAGATGATTTATTAAAAGGCTATATTATGATTGGAGATGTTAAACGTGCAGGTATTTATACTTCTATGATTAAAGAGCAGATTCCTTTAGAAAATGTAAATTTGGAGCTTTTACAAGAAAAGCCTCAAATGATGCTCTTTAGTAAAAGCCGTCGTGTAGAAAAATTAGGAGGTGTTAAACATGGTAATTAATGCAGAAGGCCTTCACTTTCAAGTTTTAAATGATGCTTTAAAATCCAGTAATGATGAAGATATCAAAATCACAAATTGCCTTGGCCACCGATATATCGGCTCAGGAGTTTCAAATAAAAATATTACTATTTATGGTACCCCAGGTAATGCCCTCGGCTCTTATCTAGCTGGTAGTATCATTAATGTTTATGGTAATGCGCAAGATGCTACAGGTGATACGATGGATAGTGGAGAAATTATCATTCATGGTAATTGCGGGGATACAACAGGATATGGTATGCGTGGTGGTAAAATCTTTGTCCATGGTAATGCTGGCTATCGTGTTGGAATCCATATGAAGGCTTATGAAGGTCAGCAGCCTACTGTCATTATTGGTGGCTGTGTAGGCGACTTCTTAGGTGAATATCAGGCAGGCGGCCGCATTATTATTCTCGGACTTAATAGTAATGGGACGGCACCTGTAGGTGATTTCTGTGGCACAGGTATTCATGGTGGTGCTATTTACATCCGTTCAGATGAACTACCTGATTTGCCAGTTCAAGTATCTGCATCTATAGCTACACCTGAAGACTTAGATGAAATTATGAGTGATATCGAATCATTCTGTGAGTATTTCAATGAATCAAAACAAACAATTTTAAGTAAGAATTTCTATAAACTAGTGGCTAATTCAAAAAATCCTTACAAGCGTCTTTACACTCATAATTAAATGGATTACACTGTTTTTAAATTATTTACTTATTGTGAGGAGGAGTTTTTCATGTCTTTTAATAAACTTGGTGCTTTAAGATTTGTAGAAGAAAATGATATTAAATTCATTAGACTTCAATTCTGTGATATCTTAGGTCAACTAAAAAATATCTCTATCTCTTCAAAACAACTTAGTAAAGCCTTTGATGAGGGCATCGCTTTTGATGCCTCCTCTATCAAGGGCTTTAGTGCAATTCAGGATTCCGAATTATTTCTATTTCCAGACCCAACTACCCTTTGCATCTTACCTTGGAGACCGCAGCACGGCAAAGTAGCTCGTCTATTTTGTGATATTAAAACATCTGATGGCAAACCTTTTGCTGGAGATAGCCGCTATATTCTAAAATCTGCTTATAAAAAAGCAAAAAATATGGGCTATATCTTTAAGGTTGGTGCTGAATGTGAATTTTTCTTATTTAAGACAGACTTAGAGGGTAATCCCATTCCTGTACCTAGTGATAAAGCTGACTACTTTGATGTTGGTCCCTTAGACCAAGCCGAAAACACACGTCGTGAAATCTGCTTAACTCTAGAAGATATGGGCTTTGAAATTGAATCCTCTCACCACGAATCTGCTCCAGGACAACATGAAATTGATTTTAAATATGACAATGTTATTGCATCTGCGGATAATATCCTTGCATTCAAAACAGTTGTCCAAACTATTGCAGGTCGTAACGGACTTTATGCTTCTTTTATGCCTAAACCTCTTGTGAATATCAGTGGCTCTGGCATGCATATTAATATGTCTTTATATAAAGATGGTGAAAATATTTTCTGTACACAAGCTTCTGATACTATGCCCAAGATAGCCGAGCATTTCATAGCGGGTATTCTAAAACATATTAAAGAAATATCTGCTATCTCCAATCCACTTGTTAACTCTTATAAAAGGCTTAGCTCAGGATTTGAAGCACCTAGACATATTTCTTGGTCTTTCAAAAACCGCTCTTCTCTTATCCGTGTACCATCTAGTACCACTGGATACAATAGAGTCGAACTTCGCAGTCCAGATCCAACTTGTAATCCCTATCTTACCCTTGCACTTCTTTTAGAAGCAGGACTTGAAGGTATTCAAAATGAATTACCACTTATGCCAGAACTCAATTTAAATGCTTATAATCTAACTTCCAATGAACTTACTACTTTAGGTATTGATGTATTACCCGAAAATCTATCCGTTGCAATGAAATTTATGAAACAAAGTGATTTCATGCAAAATGTACTGGGACAACATATTTTTAACAATTATTTAGCACTTAAAAATACTGAATGGAATATATATAACCAAACTGTTCACGAATGGGAAGTCCAGCACTATCTTTAATATGAACCAAACCAAATAAAATGATTATAAAGGAGTAGGAAGTGTGTGGAAAAGATATTAATTATATCTACCCAAAAAGAATCTTCAGATGCCTTGTATGATATCATTAGCCCTCTTGGTTTTACTGGTTATGAATATGCCGCCTCTGGTAATGAGGCCAGAAGAAAGTTTGACTATACTGATTATGACCTCATTATAATCAATACACCTTTAAGTGACGAATTTGGCTGCGAACTTGTTTTAGATATCGCTGAAAAATCTCTATCCGCTATACTCATCCTAGTAAAATCAGATATTAAAGAACAAGTTCAAGATAAATTAGCTATTACTGGTGCTTTTGTTGTAGGTAAACCCATTAATAAACAACTCCTACTACAATCCATTCCATTTGTCCTTAACTCTAAACAAATCATTTCTTCTCTAAAAGAACAAAACAAAGAATTAAAGAAGAAAATGGATGATATAAAGGTTATTGAACGTGCTAAATTTTCTCTTATTAAGTACTTAGGCCTTGATGAAAAACAAGCTCATAGGTATATTCAAAAGCAAGCCATGGATTTACGTGTTTCACCCAGGGTTGTTGCTGATAATATTCTCAAGACTTATGAAGTCTAATTTAAAGGGTGTGAATATATGAAAAAAATTAATTTTACAAAGATGCATGGCATAGGTAACGACTATGTCTATATTGATGGCTTCAAAGAAACTATTGAAAATCCTAATGCCTTCTCTGAATTTATAAGTGATCGTCACTTTGGAATAGGAGCTGATGGCTTAGTTATAATTTTACCTTCTGAGGTAGCTGATTTTAAAATGCGTATGTTTAATGCAGATGGCTCTGAAGGTAAAATGTGTGGTAATGCCACACGATGTATCGGCAAATTTGTATATGAAACAGGTTATACAAATAAAACCAATATCTCACTAGAAACTTTAAGTGGTATCAAATACCTCAAATTAAATATCCAAGACAACAAAGTTATTTCAGTAGAAGTTGATATGGGGCATGCAATTCTTCAATCACAGGAAATTCCCGTTATTACCGAAGCTGAAACTTTTATTAATCAATCAATTGATGTAGATGGCACATCTTATGCCATTACATGTGTTTCTATGGGGAATCCACATGCTGTCTTGTTCTGTAATACGGATATTGATACACTCCCTTTGGAAATCATTGGCCCTAAATTTGAACTTCACCCACTTTTTCCTGAGAGAATAAATACAGAATTTGTACAAATCATAAGTGAAAATACAGTAAAAATGCGTGTTTGGGAACGTGGCTCTGGTGAAACCTTCGCTTGTGGAACAGGTGCTTGTGCTGTAGCTGTAGCTTGTGTACACAATGGTTACTTCAAACAAGGGGAAGAAATCACTGTTAAATTACGTGGTGGTGACTTAAAGATTACTTACAACAATGATGGAACAGTTCTTATGAAAGGCCCTGCTACTAAAGTATTTGAGGGAACTATTGAATATTAGAGTATTTAAGTTTAATTATAAATTTTTTTAAAAAGGAGGCTTTAATATGGCTTTTATTAATGAGCATTACTTAGAACTTCAAGACAGTTACTTATTTTCTACTATTGCTAAGAAAGTTAATGAATTCGTAGCTACATATCCAGAAAAAAAATTAATTCGCATGGGTATTGGTGATGTAACACGTCCACTTGTTCCGGCTGTACTTGCTGCCATGCATAGTGCTGTAGATGAAATGGGTACACAAGAAACCTTCAAAGGTTATGGACCAGAACAAGGGTATAACTTCTTACATGAAGCAGTTCAAAACTACTATGGTAAAATGGGCATTTCACTTGAAACAGATGAAATCTTTATTAGTGATGGTGCAAAGAGTGACATTGGTAATATCACAGATATCTTCGGTACTGAAAATATAGTTATGATTCCAGACCCAGTATATCCCGTATATGTAGATACAAACATTATGTCTGGCCGCAACATTGTTTACCTAGATTCAACTGCAGAAAATAACTTTTTACCACTACCTCCATCAGATGAAGAACTCCCTCCAGATCTTATCTACCTTTGCTCACCAAATAATCCTACAGGCTCTGTTTATAATAAAGAACAACTCACTGCATGGGTTACATATGCCAAAAGACATGATGCTATTATTCTCTTTGATGCTGCTTATGAATGTTTTGTTCATGATACCTCTCTCCCAAGAAGTATTTTTGAAATAGAAGGGGCCAAAGAATGTGCTATTGAGTTTTGTAGCCTATCTAAAACAGCTGGTTTTACGGGGACACGTTGTGGTTATACAATAGTTCCTAAGACACTAACAGCTATAAATAGCCATGGTGATTCTATTGTCCTTAATAAGCTTTGGCTTAGACGACAAACAACTAAATTCAATGGTGTACCTTACATTATTCAAAAAGGTGCTGCTGCTGTCTTCACAGATGAAGGGCAAGCTCAAATTCAAGAGAATATCGCATACTACATGGAAAATGCACGCATTATTGCAGATACTATGAAATCAAAAGGTATCGAATATTATGGTGGTGATAATTCACCATACATCTGGCTCAAATGCCCTAACAATATGAAATCATGGGACTTCTTTGATTATCTTCTTAATAAAATTGCAGTAGTTGGCACCCCAGGTGCTGGTTTCGGTAATAATGGTGAAGGGTTCTTTCGTCTTACTGCATTCAGTAGTCATGAAGCAACTATTGAAGCCATGGAAAGATTTAAAGCACTTAACTTCTAAAATTTATAGGGATGTTTAATATTTTGCAATACCCTCATTATTTTAAGCTAGCAAAAAAGGTAAAGACTTTATTTCGTCTTTACCTTTTAAGTAAATTCCCTTGTAATTACTACTTCTTGATTATTTTTCTACTACAACTACATTACCTTCAACAAAGTTAGTAAAGTTAGACCAATCTGTGTTTGCAGAACGTGTCTGAATACTTACTGTACCACCTTGTGGTTGTAAAACTAAATTGCTATCTATCGTAATTTCTAAGTATTTACCATTACTATCTTTACCAAATTTACCATCTACATTTGATGTAAGTGCTTGATACCAAGGAGCTTGATTTAATTGTGCTGCTGCATGGTCACACCAGAATTGCATTGCTGTACTATCATCTTTACTGAAATAGTAACGGATAGCAACCTTAGATAAATCTATACTCTTTGAACCTTTTGCTGAAATAGTATATGTTTGAGCCACAGAGTTGCTTACTTGTGTTGTAACTTGTACGTCAAGACCATCCACTGTTACCTCTGGTGATGGGTTTGGACTTGGGCTTGGGCTTGGAGTTACTCCTGGGCATGGACTTGGAATTACTTCTGGACTTGGACTTGGAGTTACTTCTGGGTTTGGACTTGGAGTTATTGGGTCAACTGTTGAAATATTGCCATCTGCAATAATTCCAGCTAATGCCATAACTAAGCCTGCATTATAGTCAATACCTACTTCTGTTTCTGTATATTGGCTTGCATCATTTGAATATGAATCACCACTTCCTGGTCCACCTACTAATGCACCTGTTAATACATATTTTGCTTCTTTTAAGTTGTTACCATCATTATATCCTTGATATCCATTAGCAGCTCTATGATGTGGTTTAGTTGGATATTTATTACCAAAACCAATTACATAAGACATATTATTAGGATTGTCACCTAAAATGTAATTAATTTGACTCATTGCTAAATCTTTAGCTCTTGTGTCTCCTGACATATTATAATATTGCATCGCAATACCTGATGATGCTGCTGCATATCTTAATGATCCCCAACTATTTAAAATCTTTAATCCACCTGGTGTTGCTGACATGCTGTACCAAGCTTCCATATTATGTTTAACAGCATCCTTATATTTATCTTCCTTTGTTGCGTTATATAATACAACTGCAGTTGGTACATACATATCATCCCAACACATTGTCCATTCATTAGTTGCTACTACGCTTGGGTTAGTTGCTGAAGCTGAGAATTTTTCAGCATCTGTTAAATATTTTGATTCACCTGTTGCTTTATATAACCATGCTGCAGCCCATGCTAAATCATCTTTGTAACTACTACTTGGATAGAAGCTTTGGAATGGTGCAATTCCTTGGTTAGATGTACCTAAAACATATAAAGATTTAGCTGCTGATAAACATTTTGCTGCATATGCAGGGTCTTTATCTTTACTATTGAGATACATAATAGATAATGCTGCTGATGCACCACCTGCAATATCTGAACCTGCTGTACTAGAATTTAATGTATAGTATGTTGTTCTATCTCCTTGTAATTCTGGTGCCCCCCAATAACTATGGTCTACATTTCCATCACCTTGTTGATAGTAGAATGTATTAGCATTTGGATGACATTTTAATAAGTAATCTGTTACATATTTTAATGTATCATACATTTTTTCAGAGTTACCGCTTTTTTCAAATGCCTCTCTATAATCAAGATAACTCCAACCAAGAACTGATGCAGCATAATTATTTGTAATACCGAATTTTACATAGTCACCACAATCATGGAACCCACCTGTTAAATCAAGCCCCTTATCTTTACCATCATTCACATGGCATGGTTTACGCCAAGAGAATGCATTATTGTCTGCTGCATCTGGACCACATTTATTTGCATCATAAAAAATTACACTATCTTTTAATGCTAAGTTATAATCAAATTTTGCTGCAGTTGATGATGCAATAAGTGGCATACCTGCAAGTGCCGATAATAACATACTAAAACTTAAAAAATATGCACCTTGTTTTTTAATTCTTTTTAAAAGTTTCATTTTACTCCTCCTATTATTTATGTTTTTCCTCCTTTTGATTTACCCATCATTCTTCATTAAGCACGCTTATATTGTGTTATCATATGCATGTCAATTTTTATTATAAATATATTATAAAGCTTATTTATATTTACATGTTTAAAAATGAATAACATGTAAATCTTTGTGACATAACATAATACATTTATTTTTACAATAAAAAAGTGTATTAGATGATGATTTGTTATCTTTTTCTAATACACTTTTTTATTAACTTTTACCTAATTAATATTTTAAATATTTAATTTATTTTTTCTTCATCTATAAATCTATTTGGTAAACCTTGTTCTATTAATTCTAAGTGTTTCATATATTTTTTAGTTTCTGCTACTACCACGCCAGAAAGTAAAATAAGCCCTATTAAATTTGGAAGTGCCATTAACCCATTTACAATATCGGCAAGCACCCAAATAACTTCTAATTTAATAAATCCACCTATTGCAACCATTGCTAAAAATACAATTCTATAGAGTGTAATACCTTTTACTCCTGCTAAATATTCTAAGCAACGTTCGCCATAATAACACCATCCTAAAATAGTTGTAAAAGCAAAGAGTGTCAAACATATAGTTAATAAAATTGGTCCCATTTTCGGTAGTACTTGTGCAAATGCATCTTGTGTCATATGTGCACCAACTTTTTCCCCTTGCCATACACCTGTTACGATTAATGTAAGTCCTGTTAATGTACAAATAATAATTGTATCAATAAATGTTCCTGTCATTGAAATAAGCCCTTGTTCTGCTGGCCATTCTGTCTTTGCTGCTGCTGCTGCAATTGGTGCACTACCTAGTCCAGACTCATTTGAAAATACACCACGTGCAATGCCTGCTTGAATAGCCTTTGCTACTACTGCTCCAGTAAAACCACCCATAGCTGCTGTTGGTGTAAATGCACCATTAAAAATCATTATAATTGCTGGAATAATTTCATCCATATTATTTACTAAAATAATACCAGTAAAAATAATATATGTAATTGCCATAAATGGTACAACTTTTTCTGCTACTTTTGAAATACTATTGATGCCACCAAATATGATAATGCCAACTAAAACTGCTACTACAACACTCGTAATTCTAGGATCTACACCTACTGTTGTTTGGATACTAGATGCAATAGAATTAACTTGTGAAAATGTACCTATTCCAAGTAATGCTACTAAAATACCACTTACAGCAAAGAAAATAGCTAAAGGTTTAAATTTCTTGCCTAGACCACGTTCAATATAGTACATTGGTCCACCTGATACCTGACCATTCTCATCAATTGTTCTATACTTAATTGCAAGTACACCTTCTGCATATTTAGTTGCCATACCAAAGAATGCTGCCACCCACATCCAAAATAGTGCCCCCGGTCCACCTGTTCTAATAGCAGTTGCTACACCAACGATATTTCCTGTCCCAACAGTTGCCGCTAATGCTGTACATAATGCACCAAAACTATTAATATCACCTTTTCCACTATTTTCTGCCTTAAAGATTAACTTAAAAGCTTTAGGTAATTTAATAACTTGTATAAAACCTAATCGTACTGTCAATAAAATACCTGTTGCAACTAGTAAAGTAAGTAGTGGTGGTCCCCATACAATATCATTAATATCTTGTAAAAATTTTAAAAGATCCATAAAAAATACTCCCTTCTTTAATTAAAAAATTCAAAGTAGAGGAGTTACTTAAGTTTATAGACTTATTGCTTGTATATAATACTAAAATTGCTATGCCTAAATTATATATATTAAATCTACATATCACAAAATTATCCTATCTTGTATATGATTTCATATGGTATTCTTTCCGAGTTATATGTTAGTCGAAAATACTTACTATATATAGTTATCTTTTTATGTATATTTAATACTGCTCTTTATCATATAGATATATTTTATTTATGCCTAACTTCTTCTTAATATTATATACTATGCTCTGTCCTTTTGCCTGAGAGATTAAACAACTTTATTTATAAATTGCTTTTGCCCCTTCGGCGCCCATAACTTGAGTCTCTCCAGAGTCCGTCAGCCATGCAGTCTCACTTCTTAAGTACCTGAGAGTGTTACTCCTTCGGTGGATCTATACTCACTTAGATCACTCTTCTGTATAGCGTCATCCGGTTATTTATCTAATAATATAATACTCAAAAAATAAAGTCAACAAATTTATGTTATACATAATATTCACTGACTTTATTACGATTACTTTAAATTATATATTTGTCTCATAAAATATTTTGTATTTCTTTAATGTTTCTTCCATATTATATAATTCTCGACTAGAAATTCTATTTACCAAGCACTCTTTTCCATAGTGATAAATACTATACATAGGTTTAATACTATACACATTTTCTAAAAATGATATTTCAAACCATTTCATTTCCCCTTTACACTCACAAACTTCTATTTCTACAAATTGTTTAATTTCTGGTGTAATCTCACCCATATACCATTGTTGCTTACTTTTTTCACAGGTTTTAATTCGCCTACATTTAAGATAAAATAATAGTTCTTTTATCTTATCCTTTTCATTTTCCCAGCATCCAATACTAATATATTTACTCTCTCTAAAACCAACTTCTAAAATCCTCTTCATAATATACTTCTTAAATACTTCATCTTTTGTATCATCATTATTAAAGATACGTAAACATATATCTTCTTTTAAATTAACTTCTTCTATTAAATAAGGTACTTCTTTATTTTTAATTTGCCCATTTCCTTGATAAGTTTCCTTACATATTATACTCTCATACGTAATCTTTGGCTTATCATGATCATTCATATCTAGTACTACAAAATGCCCTCTATCATTTTCATCTTTCATCAAGGCTCCTGGTTCAATAATGTTTGTATTAAAAAATGGTTCTTTAGCATGCATTAATTGTTGTAGATGGCCACCACCACAGAAAATATACTCATAGCATTCTCCACTCATAATTTTCCTACTACTATGTGCTACTTTCTGTGAAATTTCTGCAAATCCATTAAGATGCATCATAAGTATTTTAATGTTTCCTATCTCCATACTCTTAATACTGGGTAACTCTTTGATTTTCTCTAATATCTTTAAATCTAATTTTTCTCTTGCCCATGTTAAAGTGCCTACATCATCTTTATCTAAATTGTTTTCTAATATTTTGTCTTCATCATAACCTCGAATATTAATAAATCTCTTATCTGTTAGAACCTTTTGAGCCACCTCATAAGGATATGGTCCTTCACTTATAAAATCTCCTAAGTTTATTACTACTTCAATTTTTTTCTTCTCCACATAATCTAAGAAACTATTTAGCATACACAGGTTTGCATGGAGATCTGAAATAACTGCAATCTTATTGTATTTCATCTCAATCCCCCCAATCTTCTTCTTACAATTATTTATTCGGTGTATTGCGATATTAACTTAATATTCTTTATTAATAATATAAAAAAGTACAAGAGTAATACCTTTAACTAAGATACTACCCTTGTACTAATTCTCTATTACTCTAAATTCAAATGCTTACTTAGAATAGTGTTAATTCCAAAAAATAACCCAATACTTATAATCACTACACCTGTTATGCCTAATAGCATTGTCGTTTTGCCAGACGGATTTGCCAAACATATACAACGTACAAAAATAGCGGTTAATATATTATTTATTAAAATATTAAATATAAAGAATGCTCCAAAAGCACTAAGTCCTCTATGTTTAGAAAATACCGGAAGTTGTGCTACTGTAAGTGAAGCATAAATCATTAAAATAAATTCTATATAACTCACAACAATAGCTATTATCATACTGTTTATAAATCCCCAAGCGCTCAAACCCATTTCTGCTTGTATTTCTGTATTAAATTGAGGCCACATGTCCCCTATATGAGTAAATGCTTCTTTTATAGTATACCACTCAACATTTATACTAAATAAAATTGCTAAAGCTAATACTGCAACGATTCCACTAATTGCTGTCCACATCAATGTTACAAGTAATTTCGAAATAATAATCTTTTTACTATCTACAGGTAATGTAAACATTAAATATCCCTCATCGCCTAGTAGATTTTTATTAAATCTTTGTACTGCCATCATTACAGTCACCACACCTAATGCAACAAATAAAGCTACTACTATACAGCCTGTTGCTACTATTCCCCACTCAAAATGAACTGTAGTAAATAATTTATTAAAAATCGATAAACCAATGATTGCTAAATACATGCATATAAATATCATAGAAGTGGCTTTAACTTCATACTTTATTAATTTTCTTAACATACAAATACCTCCCTAAACAATGCATCTATAGATTTTCCTTTTTCTTCACGAATTTCATCTACACTTCCTTGTAATACAATACTACCATAAGCTAAAAATATAATCTCATCACATATATTTTCTATTTCTTGAATGAGATGTGTTGCTATTAAAATGGAACTCTCTGCTGTATAATTTTTAATAATTGTCTTTAAAATATAATCTCTCGCTGCTGGATCTACACCACCTATAGGTTCATCTAAAATATATAAATCCGCCTTACGAGACATTACTAAAATCAGTTGAACCTTTTCTTTTGTTCCCTTTGACATGGTTTTTAATCTATCATTAATATCTATCTTCAATTGCCCCAACATATCTTCAGCTCTTTGTTTATCAAAGTCCTCATAAAAATCTGCAAAAAACTGAAGTAAATCTTTAACCTTCATCCAATCATTTAAATAAGTACGTTCTGGTAAATAAGCAATAATCTTTTTTGATTCAATACCTGGTTTATTCCCATTAATTGTTACCATACCATGAGTTGGTTCTATGAGCCCATTAATAATCTTAATTAAAGTACTTTTTCCACTTCCATTAGGCCCCAATAATCCAATAATCTTTCCCTTCTCTATCGTTAAATTTAAGTCCTTCAAAGCTTGTTTGGTTCCATAATTTTTACTTAATCCTTCAATTTGTAATAACTCACTCATTACAATAGCCTCCCTTATCTATTTTTCTTTTTAGCTACAACTAGCCGTATTTAATACACCACTTAAAATACCCTTAATTTCCTCTCTGCTATATCCTAATGAGAGTAATATCTCAGTAGTTTCTCTAAATTTCCTAATTGCTACACTTTCTTTAATATCCGTAAAAACTGCACACATTATCTCTGAATACATTGACTTTTCCCCTAAATTATCCCCCATCTTAACCTACCTCCTCTAAAAAAACATTAATAAGTTCAATTAATTCTTTTCGTGTATATCCTAACTGTAATAATGCTGTTGTAAGATCTTTTACTTTTTCTTGTGCATATTCATTTCTTATATGCTTAATAAGCTCACGATCTTCTGTAACATATCTTCCACTTGTTCTCTGTGTAAATACAAGTCCTTCTCTCTCTAACTCTGCCAAAGCCCTCTGCATAGTATTAGGATTCACCCCAGCCTCTTGTGCTAAATCTCTTACTGAATCTAATTTAGTTCCAGTACTAATTATACCTGATATAATTCTCAACTTTAGCTGCTCTAATAATTGCTTGTAAATAGGTTCACTACTATTAAATTCCCATGCCATTGCAATACCTCCTTTTTACTCTCTAATATCTATTCTTGTTGTATTACTTACTTACTGTATTAATTACTTAATACAATAATATTACTTCGATTTTTAATTGTCAATATTATTTTTAAATATTTTAAAATTATTTTATATATTATATAATTATAAAATAAAAACAATATACAATAATGAAAGCCATATTACATAGTTCTAGCAAGCTCAGTCACATACTTCTAAGAATCAGTAATCTAACTCTGCATAAGAAACATATGATACAAATCACTTATTTAATTTGAAAAACTTAGTCTTAAATTAATACCTATGATATTGAAATAATAAAAGAAGGTCGTATAAAAGATGGACTCTTTACTGATGGATTGTAGTATTGATTGATGATAGTAAGAGCAATGGAGATCAGCTAATATTAAGTATTAAACTATGGTATTCTATATTGGCATCTAGGGATGTAGGGAGCTTGTATTGGAACAGAGTAAAAAAATTGGGATATTATAAGTAGTAAATTGGGGTTTGCAAACTAGATTGCATAACGGCAAATCTAAAATTATTCAAGGTTATTTCTGAAATTAACTAATTCTATTAATCAGGAGGTTTTTTAATTGAAATT
>JAZKZQ010000094.1:0-7401 GCA_045612745.1 Cellulosilyticum sp.
GCTCACAGAACGACATGGCTACGATCCGACTTTATTAAAGTAGGCTAAAATTAAGATAAATTTCTAAATATAGATATAAACTTCCAGTTATATACATAGCAAAAGAGTGCCACGAAACTATTTTATAGTTTCGCGACACTCCCTTGAACACCCCCTAGAAGGGGGAAATACTTGCTGATTCCCTAAAAGGGAATACTGAAGATTTGGCATCGCATCATTATCACAGGCAACCACTTAAAGTGGTTGTCTCAGGCTGGAGACAATTACATTGTCTACAGCCATTTTTACTGTTAGACTAGAAGTAGAGGTGATATACAATGATGGGTAAAAGAAATAATGATGAAAGATCTCAAATACAAATGTTAAGTATAGATGACCTTATACCTCAAGATCATCTTATAAGAAAAATTGATGCAGATATTGACTTAACCTTTATCTATGATAAAGTGAAAGATTTATACAAACCGGGTGGTCGTGAAAGTATTGATCCAGTTGTACTTATAAAAATTGTTATGATTCAATACATATTCGGCATTAAATCCATGCGTCAAACTATTAAAGAAATAGAAGTAAATATTGCTTATAGATGGTACTTAGGCTATGGGATGACTGAACCTATACCCCATTTTTCAACTTTTGGTAAGAATTATGCTAGAAGATTTGAAGGAACTGATCTTTTTGAAGATATCTTTAAAACCATTGTTGCTGAAATCATTAACTGTGGATTCGTTGATAAGGAAAGTATTTTTATAGATGGTACACATATCAAAGCTAGTGCTAACAAGCGCAAATCACAAAATCAAGTTGTTGAACAATCTGTAAAATTTTATGAAGAGGAACTGCAAGCTGAAATTGCAAGAGATAGAGAGGCACATGGAAAAAAGCCATTAAAAGAGAAAGAAACTATTGAAACTAAAACCATTAAAGTGAGTACAACTGATCCAGAATGTGGCGTATTTCATAAAGGTGAGCACAAGAAGGTATTTGCTTATACTTCTAATACTGCCTGTGATAGAAATATTATATATTGGGATTTGAAGTAGCCCCAGGTAATACACATGATTCAGTAAGTTTCCCTTCTCTTTATAATAAACTCATACAAGAATATCCTGATATCAAAAATATAGTTGTTGATGTGGGTTATAAAACACCAGCACTTGCACGCTTAATTATTGAAAGTGAAAAAACACCCATCATGCCATATAAAAGACCTATGACTAAAGATGGTTTCTTTAAAAAGTATGACTATGTTTACGATGAATACAACGATTGTATGATATGTCCTAATAATAAAATTTTAAAATATAGTACAACGAATAGAGATGGCTATAGAGAATATAAAAGTAATAAACACGACTGCAAAGACTGTTCATTTTTAAAACAATGTACCCATAGTAAGGAACACGTAAAGGTTGTTATGAGACATGTATGGGAGGATTACATAGAAAAAGTTGAAGATATCCGTCATACATTAGGTAGCAAAGAAATCTATAATCTAAGAAGTCAAACAATAGAAAGAGTTTTTGCAGATGCAAAAGAATTACATGGTATGAGATATACACAATATAGAGGTTTAGAAAAAATCAAGATGGAACTAAACCTCTTGTTTGCATGCATGAATTTGAAAAAGTTAGAGATATGGAAACATAGAAAAGGGCTACTACATAGCCCTAATCAAAGAAATAATAGTAAATTTTTATGGATTATATGTATAAACTCAAAAAGGTTCTGGAATGCAATGCATTCTAGAACCTTTTTGTCAACAATCTGGAGCACCCTCAGTCGAGGGTGTTTTTTAATAATGGTGTATCATATTTATTTTTTATGAAATGTATTTTAAGATGTTACGTATTTGATGTACAATGCATTATTGATATTAGTATTTGGAAAGGCTATACCAATGAATTATTTGATATTAGGCAATCCATTAGTAGAAAGTATAAGAATATCTTTAACCCCTCTGTCTTAAATTCATTTAATACTCATAATCAGTATTTATAGCGCTCATTTTAATCTACTTGAATACTAAACACCTCTCTATAAATGTCTCATTATAACATATACTACAAGTTTATGAATAAGATAATTGTTCTTACTTGAAAGTTGAACAGCATTAGTAAAAATAATAGAATAGATTTCAGTTAAATATTTGTGATATATCTTGCTGTCGTATGGACAACTTGTGGTTCAAAAGAGTTTTTTTGATTTAACGTGAGATTCACCGTATTACTTTTAATAGATTTACATCTGTGACTATTAGGAAAGTCAGTATTATCTGTGTGTATTTAGTTTATTTTAATTACATGGATACTATATCATAGTTTTAGGCTGCTTAATCTAATGCATAGAATAAAAAGAGAGCTGATAGTTTTATTACAGGTGTGGTAAATTCGAAAGTATGTGCTGTTACATTTTGTAATAGTCTTTTTTCTTTATGGTAGCTATAAATTAATAGAAAGATAGAGAATAATATGATAGAATATAAATAAAATTATGAATAATATATTCTAATATAAGGGAGAATGTATATGTGGGAAAATAAAATGAAACTAGATGAAATCAAAGAAATTCGTACCAAAACATCATTATTTTTCGGGATAGGTGCTATTTCAAAAACACATGATATTATTAAAGAATTGAGTGATAAGGGGGTTGAGAAAGTAGCTGTTTTAACAGGGAAATCTGCTTATAAAAGGACAGGGGCTTGGGAAGTTGTTATAAAGGCTTTATCAAATAATAATATTAAATATATATTATTTGATAAAGTAACCCCTAATCCAAATTCTGTAGATTGCGATGAAGCAATTAAATTAGCATATGAATTTGGTGCACAGGCAGTAATTGGTATAGGTGGTGGAAGTCCTATTGATACAGCTAAAACAGTGGCTGTTATGTGTCATTATCCAGATAAAACAACAGCAGATTTATATGAAGGAAGATTTATACCAACAAAAGCCTTACCAATAGTTGCAATCAATACAACACATGGTACAGGAACAGAGGTCAATCGCTTTGCAGTTATGAGTTTATTAGATAAGCAATTTAAACCAGCAATAGGTTATGAATTCTGCTATCCTACATATGCAATTGATGATCCACAGTTGATGATAGGGCTTAGTAAAGCACAAACTATTTATACGTCACTAGATGCAGTTTGTCATGCCATAGAAGCAGCGACAAGTAAAATTGCAAGCTCATACACAGTATTGTTAGCCAAAGAAACTATTCGCCTAGTTAATAAATACTTACCAATAGCAATGGAAGTGCCAGAGGATTTAACAGCAAGATATTATTTAACATATGCAGCGGTATTAGCGGGAATATGTTTTGATAATGGATTTTTACATTTAACACATGCATTAGAACATCCTTTGAGTGGTATGAAACCTGAAGTTATACATGGTCATGGATTAGCTATTTTATTACCTGCAGTTATTAAAGAAATATATCCAGCTTGTGAAGAAGTATTAAAAGAAATTTTAGAACCTATTGGAGGAGCTAACAGTATAGATCAAGCATGTAATAATGTAAGAAGATTTTTGAAGAATATGGAAGTGAGTGAAACGTTAAAGGATATTGGCTTTATAGAGAAAGATGTTACAAGGTTGGTAGAATTAACTTTGAATACACCAAGTTTAGATGCTTTATTAGCATTATCACCAGTAAACGTAACTAGTGAAGTGATTACAAAGATTTATACTAATTCAATATAAATTATATAGGTTAATTAAAAAATAGTAAAAGAGGGATTTATGACCAAAAGGCCACAAATCCCTCTTTTACTAATATTTGTTAAAGGACTAATTAATAAATGTTTGTATTTCGTCAAGCTAGTTTGCTTTATGTTAATGGGAGTGTTTTACAGTTAGGGTAACTGTTTCTTTATGTATCATTGATTAAAGGTTAAAGCACTTTTTAATAAATTGTTCAATTTCTGCCCAAGCTAACTTGCTTTCAGGAAGGTCAAATAAGAATTCTTGGAAACAGTGGAACATACCATAGTAACTAGAAAGTGTTACATTAGCACCAGCTTTTTCAGCTTTTTCTGTAACTCTAACAGCGTCATCATATAAGACTTCATAGGTACCTACTTGGATAAGTAGTGAAGGGAAGTTTGTATAATCTCCATGAAGTGGTGAAAGATAAGGTGTTTTATAATCTGTATTACCACGATAAGATTGTTTTATAATCTGATCAGCAATTGAGCCACCATTTTTACCAAGAACCAAGTCTTTTTCATAATTAATACGATGAGAAGGTGCAATAGTATTTAGTTCAGTCCATGGTGCAATTGCAATGATACCTTTTGGAAGTGGTAAATGATGATCTTTAAGATAAAGTGTAAGAGCTAATACTAAGCCGCCCCCAGCTGATTCACCAGTTAGTATAATATCATCACCAGTATAGCCTAGATCTAAAAGTACTTTATAAGCTATTACGGCATCTTCAAGGGCTGCAGGATAAACATTGGTAGGTGCCACGCGATAGTCTACATTCACAACTTCACAACCTTGTCCGAATTGTGAGTAAAGTATGGCAAGATGACGACTAGTATCTAGGAGTGGCATGACATATCCACCACCATGAAGCATTAAAATAGCTTTGCCGTTACTTCCACCTTGGGGAATTAAACGTTCTATAGGGACATCTTGAATTGTTAATTTTTCTAAAGTATAGCCATCTGGTGGGCACCAATTAGAAGGGACACTGTGACCAACTGGCATTTCCATATCTAAAAACTCACTTAACATATCACGTGTGATTTTTGTAGCTGTTTCTGCACTACCGATTACATTTCTTAAATTTAAATTTTCCATATGTATCCTCCTGTGTATAAAAAATAATTATTACTAAAGTAAAGATGTAGTTATTAAAAGTTCTTATAAGAAGTATTTTGCCATAAATTCCTTAATTTCAGCCCAAGCTAATTTACTTTCAGGTAAATCAAAAGCCACTTCTTGAAAACAGTGACACATGCCATAATAACTAGAAAAAGTGACTTCGCAACCAGTAGCTTTAGCTTTTTCATATACTCTTAGTGAATCATCATAAAGTATTTCATCTGTACCAACTTGAAGAAGGAGTGGTGGGAAGTTTGTATAGTCTCCATAAAGTGGTGAGAGATAAGGTGTTCTAAAGTCTGTATCTCCCCTATAATCTTGTTTAATATTTTGCTCACTAATAGAAGTACCATATTTACCAGCAATAAAATCTTTTTCATAATTAAGACGACGTGAAGGTGCGATATCATTACTAAGTTCTGTACAAGGAGAAATAGCAATAATTGCTTTTGGAAGGGGTATACTATGATCCTTTAGATAAAGTGTGACAGCAAGAGCTAATCCACCACCAGCAGATTCGCCCATAAATAAAATATCATCATTTGAATAGCCTATATTTAAAAGATATTGATAAGCTGTAATACAGTCTTCTAAAGCAGCTGGATAACGGTATGTAGGTGCAATGCGATAATCTATATTTACAACTTCTGTACCACCTGTAAATTCAGAGATAAATACTGCAAGTTGTCGCATATTATCTAAAAGTGGGCATACATAAGCACCACCATGAAAGAATAACACAACTTTACCATTATAATTATTTTTAGGAATAAGACGTTCAATGGGCACATCGTTTGAAGTTATTTTTTCTAAAGTATACCCTTCAGGTGGTTGCCAGTTAGATGGTATCCTTTGACCAATAGGAAAAGTTAAGCTATGTAGGGCATCAATGAGTTCCTGTGGAATTTTTGAGGCAGTTTCAGGTGAACCAATAACGTTTTTTAAAATAAGTTTTTCCATGTAAATCCTCCTTAGGGTTTATACTGATATTGTATAATAGGGGTTCTGTTAAATTATTTCTTCTAATAATTTAACAGAAATGTGTTGTAATAAATGTTCGAATCTCAGTCCAAGCCAATTTACTTTCAGGTAATTCAGGCAATGTTTCTTGGAAACAGTGGAACATACCATAGTAACTAGAAAAAGTTACATTTACACCTGCTTCTTCTGCTTTTTCAAATACCCTTCTTGCATCATCATAAAGCATTTCATAGGTGCCTACTTGAATCAGTAAAGGAGGAAAATTGGTATAATCTCCGTAAAGTGGAGAAAGATAAGGTGTTGTATAATCTGTATTGCCACGATAAGCTTGTTTTTTGACGTGTGGTGCTATAGAGCAGCCATTTTCACCTAAAATAATATCTTTAGTATAATTAATGTGATACGAAGGAGCGATAGTATTTACCTCTGCCCAAGGTGCAATGGCGATGACAGCTTTTGGAAGTGGTAAGTTATTATCTTTTAGATAATGTGTTAGTGCTAATACTAACCCTCCACCAGCAGATTCTCCTGTAAGTAAAATATCATCACCTGTGTATCCCAAATTCAAAAGGGCTTTATAGGCAATAACACAATCTTCAAAAGCAGCTGGATAAACATATGTAGGTGCTATACGGTAATCTACATTAACGACTTCAGCACCTTTTGTAAGTTTGGAAAAAACAATAGCTAATTCACGACTAATATCCAATAATGGCCAAACGTAGGCGCCACCATGGAGCATTAAAACAACTTTACCATTACTACCACCTTCTGGTATGAGACGTTCAATAGGAACATCATTTATTATAGATTTCTCTAAAGTATAACCTGTAGGTGGCATCCAGTTAGAAGGAAGTTTTTGTCCAATTGGTAATTCCATTTTATAAATAGGACCTAGCATTTCGCGTGTAATAGGTGTAGCAGTTTCAGGTGAACCAATAACATTTCTTAAAATTAGACTTTCCATATATATCCTCCTTGTGAGTTGATACTAAGTTAAGTATATTTAAAGAAAGATAAGATAAATATACCTATACCTAGTATCATTAGTATTAATGGTATTAACTGACCATATAAATAGTGTAATATAAAAAATGAGACAATTAAAGTTAAAAAATTAAGAAAAATAAAAAATAATAAAAAAGTAGGTATCCATCATTCAAAGAATAAAAGATACCTACTTTTTGCTATATGCATATGAAGAGTGCCGCTGGTCGGACTCGAACCGACACGTACATGGTACGCTTGATTTTGAGTCAAGTGCGTCTGCCATTCCGCCACACCGGCATAACAAAGTTATTATACCGCCGCAGAGGAAAAAAATCAACCCCTGCGACGGATGTAAACAGAAATTTACATTACGTTCAATTTACCTGCGGTATCATGCAGCGACGGATGTAGCCTTCAAGATTGTCGTGATCGCAGGCATAAACGGCTTGAGCGTGAGTCATGCGAAGGACGGCAAGCAAAATAGCAGTTCCATAGGGAATTACATCGGCGCGGGACGGCTGAAGTCCGGTCAGGCAGCATCGTTCTTCATAGCTCATATTGCAGAGCACATTCAGCCATTCAGCGGTAC
>JAZKZQ010000095.1:0-7827 GCA_045612745.1 Cellulosilyticum sp.
CAGGGGGTGGTCGTCTGCTAGCTACACCTTACGCAATTTGTGATAGTCTAAGCTTGATATATCAAAAAACGCACATAACTCGCTATGCTCAGACAATGTGCTAAAAGCTTTTGATATATCTTCACTAAGACTATCAACAAATTGCTCCAGAGGTAGACTAGCAGACGACCACCCCCTGGACTCCTTTTAGTTAAACCTAGGGCAGTAGAGAAAAGATTGAAGCTACGCCTTATGCAATTTGTGATAGTCTAAGCTTGATATATCAAAAAACGCACATAACTCGCTACGCTCAGACAATGTGCTAAAAGCTTTTGACATATCTTCACTAAGACTATCAACAAATTGTTCCAGAGGTAGACTAGCAGACGACCACCCTCTGGACTCTTTTTAGTTAAACCTAGGGCAGTAGAGAAAAGATTGAAGCTACACCTTACGCAATTTGTGATAGTCTAAGCTTGATATATCAAAAAACGCACATAACTCGCTACGCTCAGACAATGTGCTAAAAGCTTTTGATATATCTTCACTAAGATTATCAACAAATTGTTCCAGAGGTAGACTAGCAGACGACCACCCCATGGACTCTTTTTAGTTAAATTTTGCTGGGTACATAAAAAGGATTAAAAGGATAAATAATAAGGGAAAAAGCAAAGAAGAGGCATCCTTATGAAAACACTTTTATATATTATGGCGAGTCCTTCACCAGAGGATAAGTCTATTAGCAAAAAGTTAGGGCGTTACTTAGTGGATAATTATATTAAGAAATTTCCTGAATATGAGGTACAAGAGCTTGATTTATATGCTAGCCATATACCTGAGGTGTGGCCTATGTATTTGGGGGATGAGCTTAAATTAGTGACAGGTGAAGCGTATAATAAATTAAGCAGTGAAGATCAAAAGGCTGTGACGCGTATTGATGAGCTGGGTAATCAGTTTCTTAAGGCTGATACCTATGTGATTGCATCGCCTATGTGGGATTTAAGTTTCCCTGCAAGACTTAAGATGTATATTGACTGTATTTGTTTAGGTGGCAAGGTTATAAATTTCAAGGATGAGAAACAAAAGCCAGAGCCACTTTTAAATGATAAGGAACGCTTAATGATTTATCTTCAAACCGCAGGTGGGGATTATCCATTTTTCCTAAGTGGGAAGATCAATCATGGTGTGAATTACTGCAAAGACCTTTTTACTGGTCTAGGTATTGCACATTTCAAAAAGGTTTTAGTAGAAGGTGTTATCCAGTATGAAGAAGATCCAGAGAAATATTTGGATAAAGCTTTTGAGCAAATAGAGGATTTAATATCTTCATAGATATATAATATGTGAGGATAGGAGAAGCATAGAAAAACTTACGAATATAATGTTTTCTATGCTTTTTTCTATGCCGTAAAAATTAATTCTAGTCTTAAAAATATGCACATGGTATGATAAGAAGATAACTTTGCTAGATAGTGTAATGGAGGAACATAGATGAGTGATTATAATAAAGATTTAGAACAAGAACAACACTATTTAAGGACTGTAACAGCATTTTTGACTGAACAAATTGCAGTAGGTGATGTAGCAGCGGCAGAGCAGAAGCAAAATTTGGTAGCACTTCGTAAGGAAATGTTTGAAGGTGGTATGCCTGCCATAGATGATTATGATAGAAATATAGAACTGAGTCAGTATCATACCATGGAGCGTATTGAAACGTCTCAGTATGAGCATAAATTAAGTAAGGTAGAAAAATATAAAAGAATTTTAGATAAACCATATTTTGGGCGTTTTGATTTTACGGAAGAGGAAGAAGATACAGAGAAGGTTTACATTGGGTATCAGAATGTCATGAATGATGACACCTATGAGGTCATGGTATATGACTGGCGTGCACCTATTGCTAGTATGTTTTATCGTAGTGAAGTTGGACCAGCTAGTTACAAAGCACCTTGTGGGGAGATTTATGGAGAGGTAGCTCTTAAGCGTCAATATGAGATTGAAAAAGGAGAGCTAAAATATTTCTTTAACTGTGCTGTTACGATTACAGATGAAATGTTACAACAAGCCTTAGGTAATAATGCGTCTAGTCATATGAAAAATATTGTTGAAACGATTCAAAAAGAACAAGATTTGATTATTAGGGACACAGGTAATGATTTACTCATTGTTCAAGGTGTGGCTGGTAGTGGGAAAACTTCTATTGCCATGCACCGTATAGCGTTCTTACTTTATGAGCGTATGAGTGAGGGGCTGACAAGTGAAAATGTGATGATTCTCTCACCAAATCATTTATTTGGAGAGTATGTTTCAGCTGTATTACCAGAGCTAGGAGAAGATAATGTATGTTATAGCACTATGGAGGATTTCTTTGAGATGTACTTCAAAGGAGCAATGCACATGCGTTCTAGAAGTAGCCAGCTAGAGTATATGATTACTCATAAAAATCGCTATTATATTCGTGAAAACATACACTTCAAGGGTTCAAGTACATTTATTACTTTATTAGACCGATTAGTAGGGTACTATGAAAATGAACTGTTGACCTTTAAGGATGTAGCGTATGGAGAATACATCATTGCAAGAGGTGAGGAATTACGTAAGGATTTCTTAGATAATCCTATTCAGATGGCTATTGGTAGACGTCTTGTTCGTATTGAAAATGGTTTAATAAAAAAACTTAATGAATTAGAAAAAGTAAAACGTCAAGATATGATAAAAGCCCTTCGTAAGAAAGGTGGTTATGATGATAAAGCGGAAGAAGAAATAGATTATATTTTAAATAACTACCACCAAGAAGCTTTAGAAGCTATAAGAAGTTTTACAAAGGTGAATGTATATAACCTTTATGAAAAATTGTTTAAGGATGAAGCTTTATTTAACCGTTTATCAGAAGGGCTCAAGCTGCCAAAGGGTATCCAAAATATTCGCAGTTTCACAGCGAAGAATCTTAGGGCAGACTTAGTAACCTATGAGGATGGTATGGCACTACTTTATCTGAAGCTTAAAATCCAGGATCAACATCATTATCCACAAATTAAACAGCTTCTTATTGATGAAGCCCAAGATTATTATCCACTACAATATAAGATTCTTAGTGAAATATTTAAAAATGTCCAGTATACAGTGCTTGGAGATATAGGGCAGACCATTGAGAAGTCAGAAACAGAAGACTTATATGATGAAGTAATTCGTATTTTAGCCCCTAAAAAAGCACTCAAATTAAGTTTAAATAAAAGCTATCGTTCATCTTATGAAATTAGTCAGTTCACTGCAAGACTGCGTAATCAGCAAAATACAAGTACTGCCTTTGAGCGTCATGATGAGATACCGATTATTGCCCAACAAGAAAATATGGGACAAATGTTTGACTGGATGGCAGATAAGGTAAAAGAATATAAAGTGAGTGGTTATGAAACCATCGCAATTATTTGTAAGTCTCAGAAGGAAGTAAATCATGTTTATAGTAAGCTTTCTAAGAAAATAGATTTACACAAGTTAAGCCCAGAAGAAGAAAGCTTTGAAAAAGGGGTGCTCATCATGCCAATTTATATGGCAAAAGGCCTAGAGTATGATGCAGTTATTGTTTATGAAGTTAATGAAGAAAATTATCATGAGAAAGAAGATAAACAGCTCCTCTATATTGCCTGTACAAGGGCACTTCATCGTTTATCGCTTTGCTATACAGGAGAGATAAGTAAATATCTTAAATAGATACCGGCATAGCCTCCTTTCAATACCACTCAGTACACAAAAATTGACACTATTGTATGAAAACATTTATTAGAACCAGCCATGTGTTAAAATGAAATTATATAAAATTAAAATCGAAAAATGAATATTTAAGAGATGAAATTGAGTGGTAAATGAAAGGGGCAACTATATGAAGTTATTAAGAAAAATAGGTTTAGTAGCTTTATGCATAGGTTTAGCACTGAACTGTAATGTTGTAAGTGCTAGTGAATGGCAGTTACCAAGTATAGGTAAGAACTTACCAGGTGGTCCACCTAGTACAATGAAGCAATATATTGTTTATCTAGATATCGTAGATGCAGATACTGGGGAAAAAATTGATACCCAAACATATAATAGACCTTATGAATGGTATGTACCAGTAGTTGTAGGAAAGATATCTAATGAGAAAACTACTAGCGTAAAAGTTTCATATAGATTAGGTTGGTGGGAATGTAATTCTACAAACCCTTTTGATGGACAATGGATAAGTATCACAGATGTGATTGAAACGGAAATGGAGATTAAAAATGAGTGGAATGAGAAGTCTCTAGAGGCAGAAGGGTGGCCTACTGGTTATACGATACATATTTTTAAAGAGGTAGAAGAATTAAATGAGAATAAGAGTAGCAATAATTATTTATCTTCCTTAGAAGTAGAGAGTGGGACATTAGAGCCAAATTTTACACCTGAGCATACAGCGTATAGCTTGCAGTTAGATGGAGATATACGGTGGCTTACAATTCATGTAAAGCCACAAGATGAGCATACATCTGTTGCCCAAGAAACAATTATATCACCTATTTCAAGGGGGGAAAATAAAATAGGTATAACAGTAAAGGCTGCAAATGGTAGTCAGCGTTATTATACTATTAACGTTATGTGTAATAATGGTGGAGATAATAATGATGAGCGTGATGCAGCGCAAGAACTCAGAAGTAGTGAAAGTCATAGTCGTTATAGTACAAGCCGTGATTTAAATAATTTCAGTAAGGTTATGCATATAGCAAATAAGGTTGCTAGTACAGGAACAATGATTTCAAATTCAGGACTTACGGTGGAACAAGCTGTCGCAGGTTTAACTGCTGAGCAGAAAAAAGAAATTTTAACAAAGTTAAAAGAAAAATTGCCATATACATCAGTAGGGTATACCCTAAGCATTAATGATCTAAAAACAGCTACGCAAAGCCTATTTACAGATGAACAGATTAATCAGATATTAGCCTCTACAGAATTAATGGCACAACTAGGTATACATCCTAATGAACTTGTCACTACAGTGACAATAAGAAAAAATGGTGATGTAATATATAGTGATATTGATGAGACAGAGACAGCTAAAATGGCTATTGAGGAGGCTATTACATTAGGTATATTAGAAAGTACAGTGGATGGACAATTCTATCCCAATAATGATATCAAGTTTGAAGATGCTCTAAAATTCTTGGATGATGTCTTGTTATTAAATGGTATAGAAAATATGAAGCTTGGTAGGTCTATAGTAGAGGCTTATTTTAAAGATATGAATATGACAACCTATCCCTATATAGGTTCCATAGCTTCCAAACTACAAGTTAACACAGTTAAAAATCTAGGAAATAAGCATCTAGGGCAAGGTATAACAAAGCAAGAGCTAGCACAAATCATCTATGAAGTTACAGAAGGAAAATTAGAAGCCACGTATAATGACTGTGATATAACGGATATTGTAGATAATACATATGAATTAGCTTTGAAATATGCTGTAAAGTCAGGCCTTATGGAACCTGCAGGTAAGTGCATTATGCCAAGTAAAAATTTAAGTAGGGCAGAAACTATAAAGATTTTAATGAAACTGGATAAAGCAATTAAAAATATGAAAATGATAGAAGCTAAAGGAAAAGAAGTCATAACGGAAACACCCAGTCACGAAGGAATTATAGACAGGAATCCTGTAGTAGAACCAGGAGAAAATTAACTTTTCCTTCCCATACTTCTAAACAGAAAAAAGGAGCTGTTGCAATGCAATAGCTCCTTTTTTCTGTTTTTTCCTGTTTTCTGCTTTTATAATGTGCAAAAGGTAGATGGTTGACTTGGTGCCTCCAAACTACCTATAAAGTAATATGTTGCTAGTCTTAGTGAAGATAATTAAATAGATTTTAGGCAAAGTGTTTGAAGCGAAACATAGTGAAGCAAGTTTTTTGCCGTTTATTTAATTATCGAACTTAGAGTAGCACAGATTACGGAGTGTGTAGTTTGGAGGCACCAAGTCAACCAGCGGACTATTTGGTGACATTATTTCCCTTTATTATTTTATGATAATAGGTTCAGGGTATGTTATACCTTTTGTATCTACATGAAGACTTTCTATAACAACATCTTTAACTGGTTTATCTAAAACATCAGTCTTTACATGTTGAATTTGGTCAATAAGTTCTAAGCCAGAAGTTACTTTACCAAAGGCAGCATATTGTCCGTCTAAGTTGGGTGAATCAGCAGCCATAATGAAGAATTGACTACCTGCACTATTTGGTAGAGGAGTTCTTGCCATAGAGAGGACACCTTTTGTATGAGGAAGTGTATTTTGCTTAAAGTCATTAGAAGAAAATTCTCCTGCAATACTATAGCCTGGACCACCAGAGCCAGTAGCAGTAGGATCACCGCCTTGAATTACAAAGCCGGAAATGATGCGGTGAAAAGTAAGTCCATCATAGAAACCACTATTAGCTAATGCAATAAAGTTGTTTACTGTATTTGGTGCCATATCAGGATAAAGCTCTAAAGTGATAGTACCATAGTCTTTAATAACTAAAGTCGCTACTGGTAATTCATTTTTTATAGTAGCTGTAGAAGTGATTGTGATAAGTTTTGTTTGATTATCCCAATCAACTTTGCAATTTAAATTTTCACTTACAAAGCGTAGAGGTACCATTGTTGTATTTGTGACAGTTTTAGGAGCTTGTCCAAGTGTTTTTGAAGTCCCATTAACAAGGGCTACTTTTTGTCCTAGAGTAAGTGTAACGTTTTGCGTATCTTTAATGAGTGTGATTTGTTTGGTTTTTGCGTCATAATTGACAGTAGCACCTAAATTTTCACTAATAACGCGAAGAGGTACAAGTGTAATACCATTTTCCTGAATAGGCGCAACAGGCGTACTGATTATACTCCCATTTAATTTGATTTGAATACTACTTGCAAAGCAAGGCATGGCTAGTGAAAGAAGTAGTACAATAGGTGTTAGTGCGATAAACCGCTTTTTCGTGAATCTAACAATTGATTGCATATGTATCCTCCTTAAAAATAAATAAAATTTAAATAATATAGTTATTATATCATATATTTTAGGAAGAAAAACAAAGTAAGAGTTGATAACATGTTATCAACTCTTACTTGTAGAGGAAAGTAATATTAAGAGGCAGTATTTTCAGGGGACTTATTTTGCATAGTGTTTATCATATCACGAATCGTATAAAGAATATTACCAGAAAGGGCATTGATAAGGTCTGGGTTATCAGTAAGTTTATCAACTTTCCAAACATTATCCTCAAGGGTCAGTGTAATAGGTACAGTAACGATGAAATTTTGTTTGCTCTGATCAATCTTATCTATGATGATTGGTTCAGCTTCTTTGATAATTTCATCATCTTTAGCACCATCAAAGGTCATTGTAACATCCTTATCTACATAATCTAAAACGATACTTTGAAAGGTTTGCCCTAGGTCATAACATCTAAAAGTTACCGTAACAGTTGCTTTTGAGTTATTATTAGGGTCAATAGTGACTTGGTCTACAGTATAACTAAAATCAGCTATTTTACCAAAGAGTTCATTGGCAACTTTTGGGGAGATATCTTCTACCTTATTTTTAAAGTTAGGGAAGTTATCTACATTTTCAGCATAGTATTGTTTTACTGAAGAATAATCTTGATGTTGCATAGCTTCTAAAAAGGAGTTAGTGACTTCACCAGGATTAGAATCTGGATTTTTGCTACAACCGATGAGACAAAAGGCTATTAATGTACTAAAGATAAATAATAAAATTTGCTTTTTCATAGGAACCTCCTAATGAGATATAAGTTTATATTTAATATTTACCAAAAGTATAAATCTTATCAATAAAGATAAGGAATAAAAACAGCA
>JAZKZQ010000096.1:0-16876 GCA_045612745.1 Cellulosilyticum sp.
ACAACTTATCAAATTCCACCGACTAATAAGACGGATGAAATACGCTATTTATATCAACAACATAGTATGCTTAATCCAACAAAAAATCCAAAATATTACCGTGAAGATGCCATTGGTGGTAAAACAGGTTTTACAGACCAAGCACGCCATACTTTAGTTACTATTGCAAGGCGTGGTGATACTACTTTAGTAGCAGTTGTTTTAAAAGGTGAAAAAGCCACCTATTATGATGATACAGCTACCTTATTAGATTATGGTTTTGAATCCTATAGTGCTTTACCACTTCATACAATCACTGATACTTTAGCAACTTTACCACTCTACAGCGTAAAAAGTGGCAAAAATTATCAAGCTGGTAACTGTAGTATCGGTCTTACAAAAGATGTTTCTGTACTAGTGCATAACTCAGTAACTGCCAAGGATATTACAACAAACTTAAACATTCCAGATTATATCTCGCTAGGTAGTCAAGTTGGGGATGAAATAGGTCAGATTACATATCTCTATGGTAGTGAAATATTACGAACTGATAAACTTATTATTAAGGATATCACCTACTCACCTTCTCCCTATGCCACAACTATCCCAGGAGCTGGACCTAAGCTTTCAAATATATGGTATTTTATCTTAATAATCTGTGCAATTATTTTACTTCTTCTCCTTATTCTCTGGATTAGAAAAAAAATGATTACTCGTCAAAGACGCACTAAGTACTATAAACTCTTTAAAAAATAACACCTTAAAGAGGTACCATGAAACCAAATAGTTTCATGGTACCTCTTTTCTATAAGCTTATAACCTCATCAAATGCAATATGATTAGCATCTTTCCAAAGCCTATCTAAAGTATAAAATGCTGCATCTTCTTCATCTAGAATGTGTACAATAACTTCGCCATAATCAAGTAAAATCCACTGTGCTGTTTGATATCCTTCTTTATGAATAGGCTGCTTTTCTGAGAAAGTAAATACCGCCTCTTCAACTTCATCAGCAATAGCTTTTGTTTGTCTCACATTAGATGCCACTACAATAATAAACACTTCTGTAAGAGGCGTAAGTGTTTGTACATCAAGTACTTTTAAATCTAAAAATTTTTTTTTATTAATTGCTGTTACAATTTGTTTAGCAAGTTCATGTGTAGAATAATTCAAGCCAATCCCCTTTCTTTGATAAAAATATATTCTTTTAATCGAACTGCTTATAATATTCTATGAGTTCTTGTGTAATAGGATGCACTTCTTGTTTTAAAATATTCGTAACATAATTGTAAGAAGATTTAAGTGCCTTGTACATCGCACGGTCTAAATTATAATGAGCTAAATCTTTAATTTGATCTTTTCCTTTATAAGTACCTCGTCCTTCTTCTGTCATATCTGCTAAATAAATAATCTTCTCTAAATCTGTCATATTTTTGCGTCCTACTGTATGATAACGAATACTATTTAGAATAGAGGGTTTGCTAATACCCCAATTCTTCTCTAAAAGAGCAGCACCAATCTTACCATGAGCTAAATCAATGTGTTTTTTCTCAAACTCATCTAATTCAATACCATAAAGTTCACAAAGTCTTGTTTGTTCGCTCTTTCCTAATTCCTTGGCAATATCATGAAATAAAGCAGCAATAAATGTTTCATCATAGTCCATATGATGAGATTTTGCATACTCCAGCGCCATTTCCACAACCCCTCTTGTGTGGGCATAGCGCTTTGATGAGAGTTTATTTGCCACATAGTCGTACATTTCCGCACGTTCCTTCTCTGTAAGCTTAATTTTATACTCATAGAGATTATATTTATTAATATAATTTTCAACTTCTTCCGGTACTAAATACTTAATTGGCCTTATGGCATTAATTCTTTCTCTAATATTCGATGATGAAATCGCTAGCGCTGGTACTTCTAAAAAGTGAATATTTGCCTCATACTGTCTTTTAAGATCTTCAACTTGGGCAATAACCTCAGACTTATGATATCCTGGTCTTGTGACTGCTACAAAGTCACATAGCTTTAAAAGTTCTTCTGGTGATTTCCAAGTTAAAATCTTTTGTACTGCATCTGCACCTGTAATAAAGTATAATTTAACTGTTTCCCCATAAATTTTTTTTAACTCTTTAATTGTATCCACAGTATAAGTAACTCCTTCTCGGTCCATTTCTAACCTTGAAACTTTAAAATGTGGATTCGCCGCTGTAGCAAGTACCGTCATCAAATAACGATGCTCACTTGTAGTCATATTAATATGTGACTTATGAGGTGGATGTCCGGTAGGTATAAAAAGCACTTCATCTATACCAAATTCATGTCTAACCTCCTCAGCAGTTACAAGATGCCCTATATGTATAGGATCAAAGGTGCCTCCCATAATCGCTAACTTTCTAATAGGTGAAGCTTGTGATTCCATAATAATCTCCTTAATATTTGATTAAAAGTTTTATAATTTATTTTATTATAACCCATTTCTCAGAAATTATATAGTCTTGCAAAATAAAAAGGGGCAAAGCCCCTTTTTATTAAAGTGTGATTTTTGGATTCTTTTTAGAAGCTCTATACAATACAATCTTTTTACCAATAACTTGTACTGTAATAGATTTTGTACGTTCACTTAACATACCTGCCATATCTCTTGGGTCTTCTAAACAATTTTGAAGTACACTGATTTTAACGATTTCTCTTGCTTCTAAAGCTAAATCAATGGCCTCTGTAATTTCTGGTGTTAAACCATTTTTCCCTATTTGGAAAATTGGTTCTATCTTTTGAGCTAAAGATTTTAAATAAGCTCTTTGTTTACTTGTAATGGTCATATGTCCATTCCTTTCTACTATTTGTAATAGTCAAATTCAAGATCATAAATATTAACTGTATCACCTTCTGCGATACCAGCTTCTTCTAATGCATCAATAATACCTTTTTCACGTAAGTATTTTTGGAAGAAAGCGAAACCTTGTTCTGTATCCATAGCTGTATAACCAAGCATACGTTCAATAGCTGTTCCTTCCACAGTGAAGTAACCATCAAATAGTTTTTTAACTTCAAATGGTCCATCTGGCATTTTACTTACTTCTTCAAATTCTGGCTCAAACACGATATTTTGATCTGGCACTGTTGCAAGAAGCTCTGCTACGTCTTTTAATAATTCTTGTAAGTTATCGTTAGCTGCTGCTGAAATAGGAATGACCTTAATACCTTGTGGTTCAAATTCAGCTTTAAGACGCTCAAGATTTTCTTCACAACCACCCACATCAATTTTATTTGCAGCAATGATTTGTGGTTTGTCTTCTAAAATACTTGGATTGTAAAGTTCAATTTCTTTTTGAATAGTGTAAATATCTTCTACTGGATCTCTACCTTCTGTACCTGCTGCATCTACAACATGTAAAAGTACTTTTGTACGTTCTACGTGTCTTAAGAAGTCATGTCCTAAACCAACACCTTCTGCTGCCCCTTCAATAAGTCCAGGAATGTCTGCCATAACAAACTGTTTACCATATTGATTGGTAACAACCCCTAGGTTAGGTGCGAGTGTTGTAAAGTGATAGTTTGCGATTTTAGGTTGTGCATTACTTACCATAGATAAAAGTGTAGATTTACCTACATTTGGATAACCTACAAGCCCTACATCAGCAATCATTTTAAGTTCTAGAGTAATCCAGTATTCTTTAGCTGGCATACCTTTTTCCGCATAGCGAGGTGCTTGTCTTGTAGCTGTAGCGAAGTGTTGATTTCCTCTCCCACCACGTCCACCTCTAAAGATTACTTCTCTTTGTCCTGTGGCATGTAAATCTGTAATAACATGTCCTGTTTCAGCTTCTCTAATAACCGTTCCTTGTGGTACTTTAATCACAAGATCTTCCGCATCTTTTCCATGACAACGTTTTTTACCACCTTCTTCACCATCTTTTGCTTTATAATGACGTTGGTGTCTAAATTTCATTAATGTATTTAAGCCTGGGTCTACTTCAAAAATAATGTGGCCACCACGACCACCATCACCGCCATCTGGTCCACCATTAGGTACGTATTTCTCTCTTCTAAAAGAAACGTGTCCATCGCCGCCTTTTCCCGATCTTACAAATATCTTAACTTTATCTACAAACATTCATTTCACTCCCTTCATGATGATAGTTTGTACACTTTCTATTTATTTCATGATATCATGATTCTCCATGAAATAAAAATCTATATATTACTAAATATATAGATTTGAATATAAAAATATAAAAAAGAAGGTTTCAAATCAAACGTTGAAACCTTCTTCTAGTCAATTATGCTTCTTGTGCAACTGGATATACAGAAACTTGTTTTTTGTCTCTGCCTTTGCGTTCGAACTTAACTGTACCATCAACTAATGCGAATAAAGTGTCGTCTCCGCCACGTCCTACATTAAGTCCTGGATGAATTTTAGTTCCTCTTTGACGGTATAAAATGTTTCCAGCTAATACAAATTGTCCATCTGCTCTTTTAGCACCAAGACGTTTTGATTCTGAATCACGACCGTATTTAGTAGATCCTACCCCTTTTTTATGAGCAAAGAACTGAAGGTCTAAACGTAACATATATTTCACCTCCTAGTGTTTTTGGATTTGAATGTATTTTTCTCCGTACATTTCTTTAACAGTCTCAAGACCATTAATCATGCTTTTAACTAAAAGCTCAGCTTCCGGTTCGAACTCACCAGACTTACGTCTTGGGAATTCAATATCCATTAAACCTCGCTCATTATCTACTGTGTGTACCTTAATAGGTTCACTTGTAAATAGCTCTATTGAGTTGACTGTGTTTATAACTAGCATACTTACTGCAGCACAAACAATATCTTCTCCATGTTCAGCATAACCAGCATGTCCATCAAGTATAATACGATACACATGTAAATCACGCTGATAAAGTTTCACGTTTATCATAGCTATGAATTAAGCTTCGATAGCTGTGATTGTAACTTTTGTAAATGGTTGACGATGACCACGTTTTTTGTGGTAACCTTTTTTAGCTTTGTATTTGTAAACGATGATTTTTTTAGCTTTACCGTCACCTACAACGTCAGCTTTAACAGTAGCTCCATTAACGAATGGCGCACCAACTGTGAAAGAATCTTCTTTACCAACAGCTAAAACTTTGTCAAAAACAACTGTCTCACCAGCAGCAACGTTTAATTTTTCAACTACAACGCTGTCACCAACTTTAACATTATATTGTTTTCCACCTGTTTCAATAATTGCGTACATGTGTACACCTCCTTATTCCGAAAACTCGCCGAATACGGTACTGCAAGCAGTTTAAAACCTCTTCGTGCGGCTTAAGCACTTAAATAGTTTAACATGGGCCATATGGGTTGTCAACACCTATTTAGAATAAAATTGACATAAAAACATGTCTTTTGATGTTTTTTCCATTTTTTCAAAGGTTAATTCAATATTATATGCTACTTCTAGTTTATTTTTAAGTCCATGCTTACCTACAAGATGAAGCAATTCACTCACACACTGAATAACCATTTGCTTTTGAATAGTATGTGTTACCACATGTTTGATTTGTTTTTCCATTAAAAAAAGCTCGTATAACATATTATTTTGACTGTATGGATGTCCACACACTTCACACGGTGCCAAAAGCTTATGATGCAAACTAGCATATTTACCTGTACGTGAAAATTGAAGAAGACCTAACTCCGTAAGAGGATAAACCTTTGTACGAGTATCACCATACATGGTTAATAACTTCTTCGCCGCTTCATATACAGCTATCCTATCTTCTTCTTCTTTCATTTCTACTAAATCAAGAATTATCATACCGGATAAATTTCTTCTTAAAATTTGTAAAACGCATTCTTTTATTGCCAACAGGTTGAGATCCATTACAGCTTTTCGTGGGTTTTTCGTCAAAATAGCTTTTGCACTATTAACATCAATAATGGTCATAGCTTCTGTATAATCTACTATCAGATTGCCTCCATTTTTAAGCCAAACTTTACGACTTGTTAAGTTGCTAAGTTGTTTTTGTAAACTATAATTTACAAAAATTTCATCTTTTTCATCTACTAAACTCAGTTTTACCTGTTCATGTACTTCATATACTTTAAGTAAATTTTCAATTTCTGTCAAAAGTTTAGGCTGATTGCAGACAATCTCTAATTCATCTTCACAATTAAGCTCATCATTAATAACTTGTACATATAAAGGTGGCTCTTTATAAAGTACAGTCCCTCTTGCTAAAAAATCTTTTGTAGCCATAAACTGCTTTGTTGTTTCTATAAGAGCCATTGCATCTTTTAAAATCTGGTCTGGCGTAGCTTCTTCTGCCCCTGTACGTACAATAAAACCATAATTTGCATCCTTTGTTACAGCTCTTTCCAAAATTTCTTTTAGCTGTATTCTTTTTGCACGGTCTCTGATTTTCTTAGAAATATTAATACCTGCTTCAAAAGGGAGACACACCAGGAATCTCCCTTTCAAGCTAATTTTACCCGTTAATTTATGACCTTTTTCACCTACATTTTGTTTTACAACCTGTACAGGAAGTCTTGCACCTTGATGAAGTTTTGCGTGATAACATTGTGGAATCTGCTTAATATGCAAAAGTCCATTTTTACCACTGCCATAATTTACAAATACAGCTTTTAAATTTTTAACCACTTGCTCAATTTGTCCAATGACAACTTGATTTTGCATGTCTTCTTCTAAGTGAGACTCTATATAAAAATTAGTCCACTCCCCATTCTGAAGTACTGCAATACGTGTCATTAAAAGTTGCTGTTCTACGAGTATTTGTTTTTTCATTATTCACGCCCAAATGTATCAAGTGACGTAAACGTATCACCGTCTGCTGTATACATTTCCTTTCTTGTCACTTGCACTTCGTACTCACTAACTTCTCCTTCAAGAAGCGCCTTTACAAAGAGGTCTGGATTTAAGTTACTACTACTACCAGCTAAAACATGCATATCAATTAAAATGCCTTCCTCTTTTTCAGTTATATCACATTTTAAAAGCATTGGTTTAAGATCTAGTGGACGAATACCCGCTTTTCCTTTTTTCATAATCACAAGGTTATCTGATGCAAGCTTACTTTCTATAAGTTCTAAAGTCACACCTTCTGCCTTTTTAATTAAAACTTCGTAATCAGCTGCCTGCACAAGGCTCATGAGTGAATCACTTTTTTCTCCTACTTTAAAAGCATCCTCAATACGAACCCCTTCTACAAGTACTGCATTTAAATTATCTTTTACAACAGATGGGTCAACATCTGTTGCCGTTACGATTTCCATATAATCACCTGTACTTTGCACACCTACTCCTAATGGTAGTGCAAAATATACTAAAGAGTGTGGACTAAATCCTTGTGAATACGCTACTGGTACATTAGCCACCTTTATAGCTCTTTGGAATAAACGCATTGTATCTAAATGCCCTACATATTTAACTGAACCTGTTTTTCTAAACTTTAATCTAATTCTCATGACAAATTCCCTTTCCAAATCGACTTGCGCCACAACCTGAACATTTTTCTGCACAATTTGGTGTTGTTGCTGCTTGTTTTGCTAACTCATTTTCACGTATTAAGAATCTCTTTGTAACACCAATATCGATATGATCCCAAGGTAAGACTTCTTCATAACTACGTTCTCTTGCAGCATAGAAGTCAAAGCTTACACCTGTTTCACGAGAAGCTTCACACCATGCGTCATAACTAAAGTGCTCACTCCAGCTATCAAATGTACACCCTTTTTTGAAGGCACTATAGATGAAGTCCCCTACGCGGCGGTCTCCCCTTGCAATAACAGCTTCAAGTACACTTGTTTCAGCATCATGATGATTGTATTTAATTTGTTTGCGTTTAATTGTATTTTTAAGTAAGTTATGCTTTCTCTTGAAGCTTTCCTCTGTATCTTGTGGTGCCCATTGGAATGGTGTAAATGGTTTTGGCACGAAGCAAGATGTACTTACAACAAGTTGAAGCCCACCTTGTCTTTGCTCTTTTGGCACTTCAAAGTAAGTTTGAGCAATTTTTTCAGCAAGGTCTGCAATACCTGTTACATCACTATCTTCTTCATTAGGAAGCCCTAACATAAAGTAGAGTTTTACACGATTCCATCCACCTTCAAAAGCAAGTTTACAACCATTTAAAATCTCTTCTTCTGTAATATTCTTATTAATCACATCACGTTGTTTTTGTGTCCCTGCTTCTGGCGCAAATGTTAAACTACTTTTACGAACTTCTTGTACTTTTTGCATTAAATCTACAGAGAAGGCATCTACACGAAGTGATGGCAATGATACATTAACATATTCATTATTACAAAGGTCTAATAATTCATTTGAGAAAGCTTCTAAATCTTTATAATCACTTGTACTTAATGATGCTAACGAAATCTCTTCATAACCTGTTGCTTTTAATAAATTTTTTGCATGACCTATTAAAACTTCTTTACTTTTTTGTCTTACAGGGCGATAAATCATCCCAGCTTGACAGAAACGACATCCACGAATACACCCTCTAAACATTTCAAGTGTTACACGGTCATGTACAGCACGAATCCATGGTACCACTTGTGCATTTGGATAAAAGACATTATCTAAATCATCTACAATTACTTTTTTAATAGTTGCTGGTGCATCAGGATGTAAAGTTACACGTTCTTTAATTGTACCATCTTCATTGTATACAACATCGTAGAACTTAGGTACATAGATACCTGGCATTTTCAAGATTTCTTCTAAAAATTCTTCTTTTGTTTTGCCTGCTGCACGCCACGCCTTATATCGGTCCATGAGCTCATCATACATCACTTCCCCTTCACCAATATAGAAAATATCTACGAAAGGTGCTAATGGCTCTGGATTGTATGCACAAGGTCCTCCTGCAATAATAAATGGATCCTCTTCTGTACGATCCTTTGCATATACAGGAATATTACTGAGTTCTAACATATTTAAGATATTTGTGTAACTCATCTCGTATTGTAATGTAAACATTACAAAGTCAAATTCTTTTAAAGGACTTTTTGACTCTAAACCATAAAGTGAAATATTTTTCTCACGCATAACTTTTTCCATATCATGCCAAGGTGCAAATACACGTTCACACCATATGTCTTCACGTCTGTTAAAGAAATGATATAGGATTTGCATTCCTAAATGGCTCATACCTACTTCATAAACATCTGGGAAACAAAAGGCAATACGTATCATATCTGCCGTTACTTCTTTATTATAACTATTAAGCTCACCACCAATATATCGAGCGGGCTTATCTACCTTATTTAAAATTGAGTCTGGTAAATCTATTTTTGTCATTAGTTCCTCCACTACTGCACCCCATTAAGGAGTTACATCTTTATATTTTTGCATCATATCTTTTAAATTTTCACCTATGTTTACCAGCTCATTAGCTGTTAAATTATGGCGAATTTCTTGACGCACTCTCAACTGTAATTCTTCTGTATTTTTAACATTTTGTATAATTAAAATACCTATTAATAAAATCAAGCAAAAAAAAGCTTCAATCCAAACATATTTAATTCTTGAATTATAGTTTTTATCTGCCATATCATCTACTTTTACTTCATTACTGCTGTCTGGAATCTCATAAAAGTCATTTTCTTTTTCAGTATCTCTGTTTCTCATTACTATCTGTTCCACTTATATCACCTCATTTTTCTTATAGGTATACATATGGGACAAGTTAGCATTTTATTCCAAAAGTTAAAAAATTTACTCACAAAATAAAAAAGACTTTAAAAAAGTCTTTTTTGTTATCTCATCACCTCACGCCAGCTTAAATCACCACGTTCTAAAGCTTTTACTAAAAGCTCAGCAGTTGCTAAGTTGGTTGCGATTGGTATATTATGAATATCACATAAACGTTCAAGACCACCTAAATCTGGTTCATGTGGTTTTTGTGATACAGGATCCCTTAAGAAAATAACCATATCTATTTGGTTATGTGCAATCTGTGCACCAAGTTGCTGTGCACCTCCTAAATGACCTGCTAAATACTTATAAATATTCAAATTTGTAGCTTCTTCTACAAGTCTTCCGGTAGTACCTGTAGCATATAAAGTATGTTTGGTTAAAATATGTCTATATGCTATTGTAAAATTCTCCATTAATTTTTTCTTTGCATCGTGTGCAATTAATGCTACATTCACTTTACAACCTCCCTTAAAACAAAGTTTCTTCTCTGCTCATTGCAACATTTAAAACGAGTCCCATCCCTATCATATTTGCCCATAAGGCACTACCACCATAACTAATAAATGGAATAGGTACACCCGTATTGGGTAATAAATCTGTTACAACACCTATATTTACAAACGCTTGTACTGCAATCATTCCAATATAACCTATTACAATAAATTTCCCTAAATCATCAGGGGCTCGTCCTGCAATAAACAATCCTCGTCCAATAAAGAGCAATAATAAAGTAATTAAAATCAGAACACCTATAAAACCAAATTCTTCACCTACAACAGCCATAATAAAGTCATTATGAGATTCTGGTAAATAATTAAGCTGGCTAATGGACCCATTATATAGTCCTTTCCCTTTAAGGCCTCCTGAACCTATGGCATGTACAGCACGGTCTGTCTGATAACTATCTGATTGACTATCTCCGCCATTAATCATGTTCACAATACGTTTACGCTGATACTCTTCAATAAGCTTTTGATCTGGATTATTGACAATATATACAAAAGCCGTTGTTACCACCAATATGCCTACTACCACTGTTGTGGCAATATACTTGAAGTTTAACTTTGTTACAAATAATTGTATCACTAAAATAGCTAAAATGACAAGACTCGTCGATAAATTTGGCTGTCTATTTACTAAAATAAAAGGTACAAAGGCTACACCACCAATAATTAATACTGGCCATAACAAATTAATACGTTTATGATACTTCTCTATGAGCTTTGCATTACATAAAATAACTGTAATCTTAGCAAATTCAGAAGGTTGAAGTTGAATAGGTCCAATTTTAATCCATCTTGCTGCACCATTTGCCTCATGTCCCAGTAAAAGCACAGCTATGAGTAGCACAATTGTTGCACCATAAATAATCATATACCAATTACCTATAAAGTGATAATCAAAGGACATCACAATAATCATCAGCACAAAGCCTATGGCAAAAAACATAATCTGCTTTTTTACAACCTCTACATTTCCTGAGTAAGCAGTGGCACTATTAATTGCTAAAATACCTATGCCTACGAGAGACATCATTAGCAAAATAAGATACCAATCTATTCTTTTAAACATCTCTTTAATTTGCATTTTCTATTTATATTATCCTTTCTCTGATGAAATAAAATCTCTACCTTATTTCACCTTTTTAAGATTTCTAATTGGAATATTAGCAGATAGAATAGGTGCTTTTTGCCCCCCCTCTTCATATTCCATATTAGAAATCTGTATATTGAGTTCTTCTGTATCAATATCTACATATTTAGAAATCACTTCTAATATATCAGCACGCATCATCTCTAACAATTCTGTGGAACAGTTCATACGATCATGAATTAAAACAAGCTTAAGCCGATCTTTTGCTACATCACTTGATTTACTATTTTTCTTTCCAAATAAACTACTCAAATCTAGCCTCCCCATTGCTCTCACCTTCTCTTTAGTTTCCGAATCCAAAAACTTTTTTGATTTTATCTACCAGATTATTGCTTGTATTTAAATCAATATAAGCTACTTCTTCTCCTAAAACACGTCGTGCAATGTTTCTAAATGCTTTACCTGCTAGTGATGTACCTTCAGCTGTTGCTGGTTCACCTTTATTAGTAGTAATAACAATGTTTTCATCATCTGGCACAACACCAATAAGTTCAATTGCTAAGAAGCCAACTACATCTTCTACAGCCATCATATCACCACGTTTTACCATATGCATGCGTACACGATTAAGGATAAGATGCATATTGGATACACCATTAGATTCTAGAAGCCCTATAATACGATCTGCATCTCTTACTGCAGACACTTCTGGTGTTGTAACAATAAGGGCACGGTCTGCACCTGCTATAGCATTTTTAAAACCTTGTTCTATTCCAGCTGGACAATCCACAATAATATAATCAAAGTCTTCTCTTAATGTATCACAAAGTTTTTTCATTTGTTCTGGTGTTACCGCATTTTTATCTCTTGTTTGTGCTGCTGGTAATAAAAAGAGTCCATCGAAACGTTTATCTTTAATTAACGCTTGATTTAATCTACATCTACCTTCTACTACATCTACAAGGTCACATACAATACGATTTTCAAGTCCCATCACAACGTCTAAGTTTCTAAGACCTATATCTGCATCAATTAATACTACACGTTTTCCTTGTAAAGCTAACGCTGTTCCTACATTGGCTGATGTTGTTGTTTTACCAACACCACCTTTTCCTGATGTAATTACAATTACTTCACTCATCTTAAATCCCCCGTTATATTTTTTGTTCTTATTTTAACATATGATTTAATGTTTTTAAATCTATTTGATTCATATAAATTTGATTATCTTGTAAATAAGCAAGAAGTGGGCCATTTTGAATTTCATCATAAAAATACCCTTTGCCCCCTTCTGGTGCTTTAGCAATCACATCTCTTATCCCAATTTGAATAGGTATCATTGATGCACTTACAATGAATGGATGTGGTACTTTGGGATCTAACCCCGCACATACTTTGCCTTTGAGTGCCCCCAGAATAATCACATTACCACCTGCACTAATAAGTCCACCTGGATTAACATCACCAAGAACGACTACATTTCCTTTATATTCGATATGATGTCCTGAGCGTACAATACCATAATGAAAATGTGTCATGGAACCTTCTAAACTAGATAGTTGTTCTTTTATCCATAACATCTCTTTTTCTTCTACTGGGGATTTTTGCTCTTCTCCCTCGAAAGGATGAATAAAAGATATGTGAATACTTTCTTGACTGGTTAAAATATTTAGTAGCTGCTCCTGCTCATCTTCATTTAATATTCGCCCCTTAAAACGTATACTCACCTTTGAACCCTTAAAAAATCTTTTTGACTCCTCAAGTTTCATTTTAAAATGTTGCAGGACTGTTTCAAAGTCTACTAACTGATCAATAAAAACAATAATTCCATCGCCAGTTCCTTTAAAAACAACAATATTTTCCTCCCTCATTTCTTCCCCCTTATTCCATCCATGTATTTGCTAAACTGCTACCATATTGCTGATTTCTCAACCCAAAGTAACTTAGTAGCATATCATTAGCAACTAATGTGCTATATTTACCTAGCCCATCTGCATTATAAATTGCCACAATTAGTGCAACTTCTGGCTTTTCATAAGGTGCAAATGCCACTATATAACTATGTTCATGCTTCCCTTCCTCAGCAGTTCCTGTTTTAGCAGCTACTTTTACTGGAAGATTATCGAACTGACCCTTTGCGGTTCCTTTTTCACCCATTGTGACAGATAACATTCCCTTCTGTATAGCCTGCATATTACTAGGGGTAATGTCTAAAGCTTTACCTTGATTTATACTGTTAGTTTCCACTACTTTTAACGAATTCAGTCTTTCACCATTAGCTATAGCTGCTATATAACGCAGTACTTGTAGCGGTGAAAAAGCATTATAACCTTGTCCAATAGCAGTTCGCACAGTAATCCCCTCTGTCCAATTTAATTCTACACCATTTAGCAAGTTATTGACAATTATATTTAACAATTTTTGTCTTAGTTTTAAGAGAATTTCTTTTCTTATTTCACTCTCTTGACGATTTATGTTTTTTATTGCCTCATCTAAGACTTTTGCCTCTTCACTTTTACCCTCCATTCTTATAAGTTTACGATATGCTTTTGTAAGTGCCTTTTCATACACATCCAGAAGTTTATCACTTGGTATTTTTGATAGACTCTCTTCTAAATCTAAAGTTAATTTATCCTTAGTTGCCTCATTTATAAGATTATAAAAAACTATATGGGCTACTTCTTCTCTTTTAGTTAAATTACCTTTAGCTAAAATTTCAGAAATACATTGTTCTCTTAATTTTTCTGTTTTAGAGTGAAGATATATTGTGAGATTGTCATATATATCCTCGTATATCTTCTTACCATCCTGATTAAGAATTTTTTGAAGCTCTGGATATAAATCCCGTCTTAAACTTTCCTCATATACATGATTAGCTTCCTCTGAAGAAGTTACTTCTCCCTCACTTATCTCTAAATCCTTTTGCAAACTGGTAATATGCGCAGCTATCATTTTTGTTCTAGTATCACTTTCTAGATGAATAAGCTGATTAAATATCCCATTTATTTTAGTTTTTATTACCACTTCTGGTATAGAAGCGCAGGGCGTTGCTTCTTCTAATTCAATACCTGTCTTTTCTAGAAGCCCTAATTTCTTCATATACTTGCTAAGCACTACTATTCCATCCTCTACATTTCCTAAACGATGAGCCACTTCATAAAAATAGTAATTGCAAGATACTTCTAAAGCCTCTTCTAAAGTTAATGGACCATGTCCATGATTATAATTAGTATAATACCAACATTTAGGATAAGGCTTTCCTGCTTCTTTATAGATTCCCACATCATCAATCACTGTATCTTTTGTAATACAATTTTCTTCTAAACCAGCTAATGCAGTCACCATTTTAAAAGTAGAACCTGGTGCTTTAAGTGTTTTCAAAGAACGTTGCCACAACAAACTTCTTTCATCATCCTTTACTTCTTGCCAGTACACATTAAAGCCCTCAATCATTTTATTATTGTCATAAGAGGGGTAATCCACTAAGCTTAAGACTTCTCCAGTTTTTACATCCACCATAGCCGCTACAGCACTAAAAGGATCTACAGACATTTGACCTGGTGTTATAAAACCTTGTTCAAGTTGCTGAATAAAAATGCTTGTAAGATCTACTGTATCTCCTAACACTAAACGCTTACTTGTTATATCATCTAACTGAATAACCTTTTCTTCTTGTAAAGCTAAAAGCACTTCCTGTAACACAACATAATCAGAAGTATGATTTAACCATGTCACAATTAATGCTTCCTCTGTAATCTTCTCACGCATTAAAGGATCAATCTCCTTATAAGCTGCTTCTATTCGTTTATTAAGTTTATTCAAGTAAGGTGTATTTTCTCCTTTAAATTTTAAATCTAATCCATGACATGTAATAAGCGATATAAGAAGGTCATGTCCAGTAATACCATATACCTCTGGTGCTTTAAGTTTCAGAATCAAGGCTTCACTTAAACGTGACTGTATAGCCTCATATACTTCTTGCTGTAGATGTGCATCTATTGTCAGGTAGATATCTTCTCCTTTTACTCCTTCATTCTTATTAATTGTACGAACTTGTCTTCCCATATTGTCCACTTCAATAGTGATACTGCCATTTTTTCCTCTTAATCGTCCTTCTAAACTCTTTTCAATACCCATTTGCCCCATCACATCAAACAAACTATATCCTTTATGTTTTAAAGTAGCATATTGATTACTTGTTAACGGTCTTGTGTAACCTACTATATTACTTGTAATATCTCCTAGAGGATAATAACGTTGTGGTTGGGTCTGAACCATCAAGTTAGGTAATTTTTCATCATTTTCTTTTAGATAACTAAGTGTTTCATTGGACAAATTTCTCGCCAAAATAACATCTTCATATTGCTTATAACTACAACTATAAATTTGACTACGTAGTGCAATAAGTTGACGTGCTTTTCTACTTTCTAAACTACTTGAAACTTGAAAAGCCTCTTTAAGGTACTTGATAAGTTCTTCTGCTGTATAAGTGAGAAGCACTTTACGTTCAGCTTCATTTGCATAAGGAATTCGATATATGAATTGGTTTAAACTATTTTGTTCTTCTGTATAATGAAAGGGTTTATTTTGAGAAATGGGTACTTCATCTACTAAAGTATCTCCATTATTTTCAAGTAGGTATATAATGTTTAGTAAAAGTGAGTTTAATTCTTTATCACTAAGTTTTAAATTAGATGTGTAATACAAATTATGAGTAGCTTCATTAATTGCTAATGGTTCTCCATACCTATCATAAATTTCCCCACGTTGGGCTGTAACTTCTACCGTACGCTGTGTACTTGCACGTATATCCTCAGCATATGTTTCATATTCAAGAATTTGAAGTTTATAAAATCTACCAATTAATATGCCAAAGCCTATAAAACAAACTATTCCTATGCCCCAAATACGAGGTTCATCACCTTTTTTCTGAAAGCAAAAGGGGAGTAGCTTGCTTAATTTTTTATGCATGGCTACTCCTCCTTTTAAAATATATTTCTTGTTTTTCTCTCGCTCATTTCTAGCTTTTCATTAATTAGATATGTGATTTGATAAGCAATTAAAGATAAAGTAATTGTATAAATCATTTCTGGTATCGCAATAGACTTCATAAAGAAAATAATATTTAATTGACCACGAAACATAAAAGAAAATATGCAAGTTAAACTATAAAACAAACTACTAAACAAAGTACAAATAAATGGTAAGATAAAATTTTCACGATAGAAATTTTTATTAAAAGCCCCACATATATAGCCAATAAGACCATAAATAACTGCTGTTGGACCAACTATCATACTAAAACTCAGGTCATGCAGCAATCCTGCTACTATACCTATAATACTGCCTTCTTTACTACCGCGTAAAAGGGCAAAAGAAACGATTAACATAATCATAAAATTAGGTACAACATTTCCAATCTTCAAATACTGAAATAATGTGGCACTTAACGTATGTACCACAACAAGTAAGGTACCAATTACAAATGCACGCATAATTTACTCCCCTTGTTCATAATTAATAACTAAAACATTTTTTAAATGTTTAAAGTCCACATAAGGTTTCACATAAGCATATTTGGTTAGGCCATTTTTCC